>DBFWXD010000527.1:0-2817 GCA_048215895.1 Eubacteriales bacterium | reverse complement strand
GTTGTATAATCCAGAAGCGACAGCAAGTTTGCAACATCCAGTCTGATTCCGGCCGGTGTAACTGAACAGACTGCCACACCTCCGACCAACAGAGCGCATCCAAAGAGATAAACCAGATATCGCACCTATACCACGCCCTTTCTCTGTCTACAGTAGTATTTCAGTTTCCCTCTGCTCTTAATGGTTTCATGTATCATATCGACATATTTTTGCAAAAATTAAGGCTCTAACCTGGCTACATCTCCTCACTGCTGACAGTGTACTGGCTAAGGTGAGGTACAGGAACGCGCCGTACTCAAAAATGCGGCTAAAATAAACGAATATGAAAAATGTCCGGTGGGTCTCCCATCGGACATTTTTGGCCGTGTCTACTGCGGATACCCGTACCCCGGTCAGGATATCTCCATCATCTTCCCATTTTCCAGCACAATAGGCGGCAGCTCCGTCTCGTCTCCATATAGGTCCGGACGGGCCAGAAGATAGTGCTCCAATGCGTTCCGGCTCTCAAATTTGGTCGCCTGGAAGGGACCAGCCGGGCCATACTTCTCCACAAACAGCAGTCCGTCCTCCGTCTCCATCAATACGCCGGTATGCCCCACAAAGCGGACCCCGTCAAGTGGGGAATGCAGATATACCTCGATCAGGGACATTCCCTTGGCGCTGTCCACCTGTATGCCACGCTCCGACCACGCTTCCTCAATGCGGGCAAGGTGTTCCTCCTGGTTCGCCGCCCCCTCCAGAGGTACGGCATTGAACAGAGTAATGAAATCGGCCCGTGCTTCTGAACTGAGCTGGTATTCCTTCTGCGTGTCAATGGCCTCAATGTCAAACATTAGATAGGTATCACTCTCATCCGCAGTCCCACAGGTCTGGAGCTGATCCCGCATCAACAGGAACGCGGTCAGGCGGCAATTGGCCTCCATAAAAAATGTGCCGTCTGGCAGTTCCTTAATGTCAAACAAAAGTGAGCTGTAGTCAACAAAGTCACCCTCCATGGCGGTAAAGCCCTCCGTGAGGGTGGGCGTGGTCACCCGGGCGTTAAAGTCGTCTGCCCAGGCCAGCAGGGTATCGGTCTGCTCCTGAGATACGCCGTGGGCCTGAAGCGCATCCACGACCTCCCTCCTGGAGCTGTCATCCGTCAAATTGGAATAGAGGGCCTGTGTTTTTTCCGGCACATGGGAACCGTCAGGCGCGGAGGGTAAGCTCCCAGCAGGTGTACTACAGCTAGCCAGAGAAATTACCAAGAGTGCTGCCACAATTGTAGCGAATCGTTTTTTCTTCATATCAATCTGAGTTCCTTTCATAATTGCCTGTGAATTTGAGATGTATCTAACAGAGCATATATGTTCCGGAGCAAATCTGTCAGCTATCGTCCAGCACAGATTTGCGGCGTCTCCACATTATAGACGCAAATCCAGCTAAAAAGTTTTCAGCAGCTGCTTTGTTTCTAATATTCGCGCTCTATCGCGCCCACAAGGAATGTGGTATAATATTTAATAACTTTCTCAAAAAATGTGGAGGGAAATGTGACCTGGCGGCCAGGCCATGCGTGTATAGAACAGGAGGTAAGAACATTGCGTCATGGAGAAACGGTTGATTTAACGGCGCTATACGAAACATATTCCGATCTGCTGTTCCGGACAGCACTGACCTATGTGAGCCATTCAGAAGACGCTCAGGATGTCGTCCACGATGTGTTTGCGGTCTATCTGGCGAAGCGGCCTACGTTCCAGGATACGTCCCACCAACGGGCATGGATGCTGCGCGTTACAATCAATAAATGCCGGGATCTCCAGCGCCGCAACGCGGTACGCAGGTATACCCCTTTAGAAGATGCGGAACACATCGCCTCGCCGGAGGATTCAGAAACATCCGAACTTCTGGCCGCCGTTCGGAGCCTGCCGGACAAGCTGCATGAGGTGGTGGTGCTCCACTATCTGGAAGGGTTTTCAGTGGAAGAAACCGCACGCTGCCTGCGCATCTCGGTTTCCGCAGTCAAAATGCGTCTGACCCGCGGCCGGCAGGCAATCAAAGCACTCCTTGGAACGGAGGAATGAATATGTTTGATCAAAAAGATGTAGAGGCATACCGCAGGATCAAAGCGCCGGAGGAGCTCCGGGAGCAGGTCATGCGCCTGGAACAAAAGCCGGAGCCGACACGCACCAGAACGAAATGGATTTCGTTTGGATCTCTGGCCGCTGCCGCCTGCGCAGCCGTCCTGTTTATTGCCGCTCTCCCTCCCTTTGCTGTGCGTGGGGAAACCGCCCTCTTGTATCAGGGCGTACCCATTGGGGCGGAACCGGTCTCCATTCCGGCGGACCATCCTCAAATGACATCCGGACTTCGGGAAGTCTCCGGCGGAATTCCTCTGGCGCTGGAAATCGGCGAAACGACCCGGGTATCTGTTTCCGGCGGTGAATTCAGCCTGTTTGATCCGGAGGGCGAACTCCTCGGAGACGGCACCGAAGCAGAGATCTCCGAAGACGTCCTGCTCTACTGGGACCTCTCCGGCACAGAGGACACCATGTTTTCCCTGACCTTGAAAACCAATGGCAAACAGCTTACCTATGTACTCTCCATGCGTGACGATGGAGGGTATGACCTTCAGCAAAATCAGTCACCCAAATAAATGCAGAACAGGAGACCATGTATTATGAAAAAGATGATCACTTTTATTCTCGGTGCGGCAATGGCGATCTCCCTGGTGGGATGCAGCGGCAACAATGGCAGCAGCAATCACGGCGGAAGCGGAGACGGCTCCACCTCTTCCTACTCCAGTGCGGTGGAGGTTCTGGAGACGGTCTATGGGGTGTATTC
>DBFWXD010000526.1:0-15947 GCA_048215895.1 Eubacteriales bacterium | reverse complement strand
CCCGGGGCCCACTCGGACTTCGGCGGGCGGCGGTACTCCTGGATCCGGGACCTGGAGGGCTATATCCAGGGTGTGCTGGAGGGGGGAAGCCTGCTGGAAAGCGAGGACCTGATTCCCCAGCGGGAGCGGGGCGGCGAATATCTGATGCTCCGCCTGCGCACCGCCCGAGGCATTGAGGAGTGGGAGTATCGCGGCACCTATTACATGGACTTTACCCCTATTGAGGCCCGGCTTCAGGAATTTTCCGCCCAGGGCTGGGCGGAAAAGACCCCGGAGGGCCGGTGGCGGCTGACCCCGAAAGGATTTTTGGTTTCCAACCAGCTCATCGGCGATTTGATGGAGCGGCAGCGAGAGGTGAGCCTCTCGGAGCTGCTGCCCAGAGTAAAGCGGCTGCACGAGGAGCGAGGAGAGGACTGATTTTGTAAAATTTGGATGTCCCTTTGCGGCATCCAGACAGGAATAAAGCGGCCGGAGGGTTCGCATCCGTCTTTTTTTACAATTCGGAACAGGCGGCGTAAAATTTGTTGCCAGGTGGACATAATAGTGCTATAATGTATGCGGTTTACCATGCCTTGCCACAGGCAGAAATGGTTGATTTGATATTACATATGGCCCATGCGCCATATATTTCCGTATAGATTCTGACATTGTGAATCAAAGAGGGTGCCTTATTTGACCAAGTATCAGATTCAGGGGGGCAAGCCCCTGCATGGAACCGTACACATCAGCGGCGCGAAGAACGCGGCGGTGGCCATTATCCCCGCCGCCCTGCTGGTGGACGGTGTGTGCCGTATTGAGAATATTCCACAGATCAGTGATGTGACCTTGATCCTCCAGATCCTTCAGGAGCTGGGGGCGGATGTGCGTACCGTAAACCGTACCACCGTGGATGTGGACTGCTCCCGTGTCCGCAACCGCCAGGTTCCCTATGAGCTGGCGCGGAAGATCCGGGCCAGCTACTATCTGGTGGGCGCTCTGCTGGGCCGGTTTGGCTGGGCGGAGGTTCCCCTGCCCGGAGGCTGTGATTTGGGCGGACGGCCCATTGACCAGCACATCAAGGGATTTGTGGCCATGGGTGCCGAGGTGGATGTGCGCAACGGCCTAATTTACGCCCGGGTGCCCGACGGCGGCCGTCTGGCCGGTGGCCAGATCTATCTGGACATGGTTTCTGTGGGCGCCACCATGAACATTATGCTGGCCGGTGTGCTGGCCAGCGGCATGACGGTCATTGAAAATGCCGCCAAAGAGCCCCACATTGTGGACCTGGCCAACTTCCTCAACTCCATGGGTGCCAACATCATGGGCGCCGGTACCGATGTGATCAAGATCCGGGGTGTGGAGAAGCTCCAGGGGGGCACTTACTCCATCATTCCCGACCAGATCGAGGCGGGCACCTATATGGCCGCTGTCTCCGCCGCCGGAGGCGAGCTGCTCATTAAAAACGTCATTCCCAAGCACCTGGACTGCATCACCGCCAAGCTGGTGGAGATGGGGGGCGAGGTGGAGGAGCTGGACGATGCCGTTCGGGTCCGCCGCAATGGCCCTCTCAACCGGGTGAATGTGAAGACCATGCCCTATCCCGGCTTCCCCACCGACATGCAGCCCCAGATTGCGGCGGTGCTGTGTCTGGCCCGGGGGACCAGCGTGCTCACCGAGGGCGTGTGGGACAACCGCTACCGCTATGTGGACGAGTTCCGGCGCATGGGCGCCCGGATTCAGGTGGACGGCAAGGTGGCCGTCATCGAGGGCGTGGAGGCCCTGACCGGTGCGCCGGTGCATGCCTGCGACCTGCGGGCCGGAGCCGCCATGGTCATTGCCAGTCTGGCTGCCCAGGGAATTACCGAGATCGACGGCATCCACCACATCGAGCGGGGCTATGAGACCCTGGTGGAAAAGCTGGCTTCGGTGGGCGCTGACATCCGCACTATCTTTGTCCCGGATGAGGACAACCAGAGCCAGGTGGGCTAAATCAGACATTATGTTTCGCCGCCCGCCGGGCGGCGAAATTTTTTGGAAACGGGGGAATTTCTTTGCTGACCTTTACCACCCTGGCCAGCGGCTCCAGCGGAAACGCGGCCCTGGTGTCCAGCGGCAGCACTCATATTCTGCTGGATGCGGGCATTTCCGCCCGGCGCATCACCCTGGGACTGCGGGAACTGGGGGTTGAGCCGGAAGAATTGCGGGCCATTTTGGTCACCCACGAGCACCACGACCACATCAGCGGCCTGGGGGTGCTGACCAAAAAGCGGTCCATCCCCATTCTGGCCACTCCGGCAACCTGTCGGTGCCTGGGGCAGAAGGTCCCCGGTCTGGTGCCGCTGCTCCGGGAACAGGAGGCGGGGACCGGCGTGCAGCTGGGGGAGCTGTGGGTGGAGTCTTTCCCTACGCCCCACGACGCCGCGGGCAGCGTGGGCTATTCCATTTCCGGGGATGGGGGTCGGATGGTGCTATGCACCGACCTGGGCTATGTGACCCCGGAGGTGAAGAGTGCGGTACACGGCTGCGACCTGCTGGTGTGTGAAACCAACCACGATGAGGACTGGCTGCGCTCAGGCCCCTATCCCTATTCCCTGAAGCAGCGGGTGCTGGGCGACCGGGGGCACCTGTCCAACGAGGCGGGAGCCGAGCTGGCCGCCCTGGCCGTGTCCTCCGGGGCCCGGACGGTGATTCTGGCCCACCTGTCCCAGGAGAACAACACTCCCGCCCACGCCCGGGCGGCGGTATGCCGCCGGCTGGCGGCCATGGGCTGTGACCCGGAGCGGGACATCTCCCTCACAGTGGCCCCCAGAGGAGAAAACGGCCTCGTCTTCCGCCTGGGAGCGGAGGAGAGCGGCCTTTGCAGGGGGGCTGCGGTATGCTGAGTGTTTATCTCATCTGCGTGGGCAAGCTGAAGGAAAAGTTCTATCTGGAGGCCTGCGGAGAGTACATCAAGCGCCTGGGGGCCTACTGCAAGCTCACCCTGGTGGAACTGCCCGAGGAGCGTCTGCCCCAGAATCCCTCCCGGGCCCAGATTGAGCAGGCCCTGGAAAAGGAGAGTCAGGCCATCCGGGCCAAGCTCCCCCCCAGCACCAGCCTGGTCTGTCTGTGCGTGGAGGGAAAACTTCGCTCCAGCGAGGAGCTGGCCGGGATGTTCCGGGACTGGGAGGGCGGCTCGGCCAAGCACCTGGCCTTTGTTATCGGCGGGTCCTACGGCCTGGCCCCGTCGTTAAAGGCGGAGGCCTGGGTGAAATTGTCCATGTCCCCCATGACCTTCCCCCACCATCTGGCCCGGGTGATGGTGCTGGAGCAGATCTACCGGGCGTTTAAAATTAACGAGGGGTCCAGTTACCACAAATAAAAAATCCAGCCGCTTTTGCGGCTGGATTTTTTTCGGTTAAGCCTGGGGGAGCTTCAGCTCCTGGCCTACAAAGATCATAGAGGGGTTGGAGATAAGGTCGCGGTTGAGCTCATAAATCTCCTGCCAGCGCTTGCCGGACCCCAGCTCCTGGGCGGCGATGCGCCACAGGGAGTCGCCCTTCTGAACGGTGTAGGTGCGGTTCTGGGGCTGCTCAGGCTGAGGCTGCTCCTCCGGTTCTTCCGGCTGGGGCTGCTCTTCCGGCTCTTCGGGCTGCTGGGGCTGAGCGGAGGTGTTGAGAATGGTGATCCGGCCCTGACCGGCGGGGTCCTGATAGTCCTGACCCACCTGGCCATTGAGGCCCTCCATGAAGAAGTTGATGAGGGCCTGGTTGTCCAGAATTACACAGTCTTTCAGCAGGGTGTTGTCCTGGAACATGGTAAAGCCGTCGCCGCCGGACTTGATGAGGTAGTTGTGGGAGGAGACGGTATACACCTTGTCCAGCTCCAGGGGCTGTCCGTTCACCTTCACATCGCTGACCCGGTAGGGGCCAGTCACGCCCTGAAAAGTCCCCTGATCAGACAGCTGTACGGAGGAGGGGATGGAGGCGTCGATGGTGAAGGTCAGGCCGGAGACCTGAAGGAAGCCGCCGCTGCTCTCAGGATAGAGCCGGGCGCCCATCTCCAGGGCGTCCAGCACCTCCTGGCCGGTGGCCTCTACCAAACACAGCTCGTTGCCGTAGGGCTGGACGCTGAGCAGGCTCTGATAGGTGATGTCGCCCACGGGGATGTCCGCACGGACGCCGCCGCCGTTACACAGACCGATGTCGGCACCCAGGGCCCAGCGGTAGGCGTCGGCCACCAGGTCGCCCAGGTTGGTTTCGCCCACCCGCACGGCCCAGTCGTAGCCGTTTTCCGCGGTGGCCTTCAGCTCCACGGTGGTGCTGCCCACCACCTGGTTGAGCTCCTCTTCAAACTGGCTGTTGACCTGGGCCAGATAGGCCTGGGTGTCCGGGTCGGCGGGGACATTTTCCCCCTCCAAAGAGAGCATCTCTGTGGTAAATTCCCCGGTGGCGGGGTCCAGGGTGATGCAGCCCAGATTGGCCAGCTGAGTGCCGGTCTGCACCAGATCTACTGCCTCGCCGTCCAGGTTGGAGACCTGCTGCTGATACATTTCATGGGAGTGGCCGTCAATCATAAGGTCGATGCCCTTGGTATTGGCAATGACTGCGGAGGCGGTCCACTGGGAGGTGGTGCCCTCCATGCCCAGGTGGGCCAGGGCTACCACATAGTCCGCGCCGTCCTTCCGGGCGGAGTCCACGGCGTTCTGGACGGCGGTATAGAGGGCGCTGCCGTTGTCACCCTCGCAGAAGGAGTAGATGTAGTTGCCGCTGCCATCCTGGAAGTGGGTGGGGTTGGACTTGGTCAGCGTCTCGGGAGTGGAGATGCCCACATAGGCCACCTGCACATCGCCGTAGTCCTCCACCGCATAGGGGGCGAAGACGCTCTTGCCCGCCTGGTCCAGCAGGTTGCAGGACAGATAGGTGTACTGAGCCTTGTTTTGGGCCAGATCCAGCAGTACATCCATGCCATAGTCAAACTCATGGTTGCCGGGAATGGCGTAGTCATAGCCCACATAGTTCATGATGTCCACCAGGCTGGCGCCCTCAGTCAGGGTGCCGATGGGGCCGCCCTGGATGGCATCGCCTGCATCCACCAGCGTGACCCGGTCAGCGCCGTACTGCTCCTCCATCTCCTGGCGATAGGCAGCCACGGCGGCGTAGCCGCTGGTGGCGGTGTGGACATCGTTGGTGTGGAGGATGACCACAGGGTCGCTCTCCGCCGCCATGGCCGGGACGGCCAAGCCCAGAGCAAGGGCGGCGGTGAGCAGGAGGCTCAACATCTTTTTCATACAATTCTCCTTTCTGTTCACAGGCCTGTGAGATCAAAGGGTGGGGTATATTCCTCCTTGGCGCTGGTGCGCTCCTGGGTAAAACCAGCCAGGCCAAGGTTTCCCATATATTCCTGGGCGGCGCGCATTTCTCCCGGGCGCAGCCGCCGGTTAATTTCCGGAAAGCGGGACTCCAGGTCGCCCCAGGGGGTATACTGGCTCATGAGGGAAAAGAGAACGGTCCCCGGCGCAAACTCCCGGGCCACCCAGTCCATCACGGCCTTAGCCTGGGAGAGCTGGCCGGGCAGGATCAGGTGGCGGATGATGACGCCCCGGGTGAGAAGCCCCGCCTCATCAAACTGGCAGGGGCCGGTCTGGCGGACCATTTCAAGGATGGCGGCGGTGGCCACAGCCGGGTAGTCGGCGGCGCCGGAGTAGCGCCGGGCAGTGTCGCTGTCCAGATATTTGAGGTCGGGCAGATAGATGTTTACCAGCCCCTCCAGACTTTGCAGGGTTTCCACCTTGTCATAGCCCCCGGTGTTGTATACTACGGGGACTGGGAGAGGGTGGCGCTCCAACAGGGCTTTAAGTACATGGGCGTAGTGGGTGGGGTTGACGAAGTTGATGTTGTGGGCCCCCTGGGCAATGAGCTCGTCACAGATTTCGGCCAGACGCTCCAGGGAGACGGTTTTTCCAAAATCCTGGTGGCTGATCTTCTCATTCTGGCAGAAGACACAGCCCAGGCTGCACCCGGAAAAGAAGATGGTGCCTGAGCCCCGGGTGCCTGAGATGGGGGGCTCCTCCCACATATGAAGGGCGGCCCGGGCCAGAATGGGACCTTCGGGCATACGGCACAGCCCGTTTCCCTGGTCCGGGGTACGCAGTGCCCCGCAGCTGCGGGGACAGAGACGACAAATCATAGCGCGGCCTCCTTAAAACCGGCCCAAGCGGTCGGCCACAGGCTGGGAAAACGACTGAAAGGCGTTGGGCAGGGCATAGCGGTCCCGCAGATCGGTCCGACTGGCCCACACCCAGCCTTCAGGGAGGCAGGGGCTGTCCAGAGTGCCGGCCAGGGCGGTCATATGCCACTCGATGTGGGAAAAAATGTGCTTGCCCGCTCCCGCAGGTTCCAGCGGGCAGGAGGACAACCCCCAACGGGCGGGCCAGTCCTCCGTCCCGGCCAACTCATTGGGGTATTCCCACAGCCCGGCCAGAAGCCCCTTGTCCGGGCGGCGGCGCAGGGCCACATGGTTTTCATAAAAGAAGAGATAGACGGTGCGCGCCTCCAGCCGCCGGGCCTTTTTGGCCGCCTTGACCGGCAGCTCCCCGGTCCGGCCCTCCTGAAAGGCGCGGCAGAAGGCGGCGGCGGGGCAGCGCTCGCACAGGGGAGCGCCATTGGGCAGGCAGACTGTGGCACCCAGCTCCATCATGGCCTGGTTAAAGTCCCCCGGGGCGTCCAGGGGGATGATTTCTTCCAGGGCCTGGGTGACCTTTTTCTTCATGGCGGGGGTGGAGATATCTCCATCGTCCCCACAGATTCGGGCGGTGACCCGCAGTACGTTGCCGTCTACCGCGGGCACAGGCTGATGAAAGGCGATGGAGGAGATGGCCCCGGCGGTGTAGTCTCCCACTCCGGCCAGAGCACGGATGTCTTTATAGGCATTTGGGAATACTCCGCCGTGGAGCTGCATGATTTGAAGAGCCGCCTTTTGCAGGTTCCGGGCCCGGCTGTAATAGCCCAGGCCCTGCCACAGCTTCATCAGCTGTTCCTGAGGCAGTTCGGCCAGGTCGGCCACGGTGGGGGCGGCCTGAAGAAAGCGCCGGTAGTAGTCCAGAACTGCGGCAACGCGGGTCTGCTGCAGCATGATTTCGGAAATCCAGACATGATACGGGGTGGGATCGCTGCGCCAGGGCAGAACCCGGGCATGTTCCCGGTACCACAGCAGCAGGGGGATGGGTAATTGCTGAAGCTCCTCCAAGGGGGGGCCTCCTCTCACAGGAATGTTTTTTCTATCATACACCCTCCCGGTGGAAACTGCAACAACGGGAAGGTATAACTAAACAGCAATAACTTGCATAATGGATTTGGGGATGGTATTTCCATGGGGGGAGTGGTAAAGTCTTCACCAGAGACAAGGTTAAAAATTTAACGATTTATTGGCTACCGCTCTTGTCAGTAAGTTGGAAGATTTTGACCGAACTCTCCATCATTCCTTTTTCATCCATCCTTCCAGATCAAACCAACAAGGGACGCCCATTGGGCGTCCCTTGTTGGTTTATTGCTTTTGCGCCAGAATGGCCTCCAGAGCCTCTACCATCTCGTAGACCAGAGCGTCGCAGTGGGGCTTGCGCTCTTCGCCCCGCTCGTGGGCGGCTTTCAGCAAATCCGCACAGTTGGTGCTGCAGTGGCAGTCCCGGAACTTTTTGAGCAGGGCGGCGGCCTGCTGCTCGTCGCAGCCGGTCATGCCCAGCACCATCAGAGTTCCGGACAGGGCGCCGCAGACGGAGCCGTGGCGCATACCGGAGTTAAAGAAGGTGCCCAGGTCGAAGGCCTGCTCGGGGGTGAGGCCCATCTCCTTGGCAAAGGTGACCAGCACCGACTGGCAGCAATTATAGTGTACATCCGTGCTGGCCCGCAGGGAGCGGGCCAATTCCATGTGATCCATATCAGGTTCTCCTCTTTTTAGTTGATTTTATCAATGACCATCTGCTCATAGCGCAGATACTCATAGCCGGACTTTTCATACAGGCGGATGGCGCTGCGGTTGATGTCGTTGACCTCCAGACGGAAGCGGCGGGCGGTGGGATACTGCCTCTCAATCCAGGACAGGATTTCTCCCCCAAGGCCCTGGCCCCGGAAGGCAGGCATGAGATAGATCTCCTCCAGGAAGACACACCGGCCCCCCACTTCGGCGGAGTAACACAGGGTAATATAGATATAACCCGCAGGCTGGCCGTCCACCTCGATGAGAATGCCCCGCAGCAGGGGCTCCAAAGGGTCGGCGGCGGCCCGGAAGGAGCGCTCCATGATTTCCGTCTGCACAGGGTGGAGCACGGCATCTCCCTGGTAAAAGTCCTCTACCATGGGCAGGATCAGATCGTGGTCGGCTAAGGTGATGTCACGAAAGGTAAGCATGATGGTTCTCCTTTTAATTAAAAATATCTGGAGTATCGGCAAACATTTTCCGGACCCGCTGAAGGACGGGGCGGTTGTCGGGATTTGTGAGGGACGGGTCCTGGGTGAGCAGCTGGTTGGCCGCCTGCTGGGCCTCCTGGAGCAATACCATGTCCCCGGTCAGATCGGCCAGCTTCATCTGGGGCAGGCCATGCTGCCGGTTGCCGAAGAAGTCGCCGGGGCCCCGGGCCTTCAGGTCCTCCTCGGAGATCCGGAAGCCGTCTGTGGTGGAGGCCAGGGTGCGCAGACGGGTCATCGCTTCGCTGCTGCGGGTGGCGGTGATAAGCACGCAGTAAGACTGGTGCTTGCCACGACCCACCCGGCCCCGGAGCTGGTGAAGCTGACTGAGACCAAAGCGGTCGGCGTTTTCGATGATGATGAGAGAGGCGTTGGGCACGTCCACGCCCACCTCCACCACGGTGGTGGAGACCAGGACCTGGGTCTCGCCCCGGACAAAGGCGGCCATGGCGGCCTCTTTTTCTTTGGGTTTCATTTTCCCATAAAGAAGGCCCAGTGTCAAATCGGGGAAGACGTCCCGCTGAAGATGCTCGGTATAGGTCTTCACTGCCTTCAGGTCCGCCGGGGAGGAGGCATCCCAGGGGGATGGCGGCCCGGCCTCGGGATTATCCTCTACTGCGGGGCAGATGATATAGACCTGACGGCCCTGGGAGACCTGCTTGCGCACGAACTGATACATCCGCTGGCGCTTGTCCTCCCGCACCACATAGGTTTCCACCGGGGTTCGCCCCGGGGGCAGCTCGTTGATGATGGAGATGTCCAGGTCTCCATAGATGATGAGGGCCAGGGTGCGGGGAATGGGGGTGGCGGACATGACCAGCACATGGGGAGGCGGCATGCCGCCAGTCTCGGATTTTCCGGCCAGGGCGGAGCGCTGGGCCACGCCGAACCGGTGCTGCTCGTCGGCCACGATCAAAGCCAGGCGGTGAAATTCCACACCCTGGGAGATGAGAGCGTGGGTGCCCACGGCAAAGTCGATTTCCCCTTTTGCCAGCTGGGCGCGAACCAGCTTTTTTTCCCTGGGGGTCAGTGACCCGGTGAGCAGGCCCACCCGCACGCCCGCGGGGGCGAGGAGGGCGGAGAGGGAGCGGTAGTGCTGCTCGGCCAGCACCTCGGTGGGGGCCATGAGGGCGCACTGATATCCGGCCTTGGCGCAAAGCCACCCGGCATAGGCGGCCACCACCGTTTTGCCTGAGCCCACATCGCCCTGGACCAGGCGGTTCATGGGCCGGCCGGAGGAGAGATCCACGGCAATTTCGTCCATTACCCGCAGCTGAGCGGAGGTAGGTGTAAAAGGGAGCAGGGCGAGAAACTCCTCCCGGGGCCTTGTGGGAATGGTGCAGGCCAGACGGACGGCTTCTCTCCGGTGGCGGAGAAAGCTCAGACCCACGGACAGGTAGAAAAGCTCTTCAAAGGTAAGCCGCCGCCTTGCCAGCTCCAGGGAGTGCTCGTCCTGAGGGAAGTGAATGTTTTCCACTGCAAATTCCAGGGCGGCCAGGCTGTGGTCCTGGCGGATATGCTGGGGCAGCGTCTCCGGAAGGGCGGCGGCGCAGGGGCGGGCCTGGTGCACCAGAGAGGCCATCAGGTGGTTGCTGACTCCGGCGGTCAGAGGGTAGATGGGCATGATGCGGCCGGTGAAGCTCTGCTTGCCCAGGTGCTCAAAAATGGGGTTGACCATGGTGCGGCGGCGGCCCTGTTCCTCCACAGTGCCGAAAAAGATATACTCCTCTCCGGCCCGAAGGGCCTGCTCCACATAGCCCTGATTAAAAAAGGTGAGGTGCAGGGCGCCGGTGGCATCCACCACCTTTACCTGCACCAGTTCCAGCCCCCTGCGGATACGGGCCCGGCGGGGGTGCTCGGCGGCCATGGCGGCAATGCAGATTCGCTGCCCCGGAGGGGCTTCCCGGATGGTATAGATCTTCCGCCGGTCCTCATAGTCCCGGGGGTAGTGGGCCAGCAGATCCCCGGCCCGGGTGAGGCCCAGCTTCTCCAGCTTTTTGGAGCGCTGCTCTCCCACTCCGGCAAATTCCAACAGGGGAGTGTCCGGCGTGACGGCCATGGAAGTCCCTCCTTTCTGGTATTTTTCCCATTTTAGCACAGCTTGCAGCGGGAGTAAAGGCGAAAGGGCTCCCTTGCCAGAGGGGGAGAAGGCAGGTATAATGAACGGCAGAAGGGAAGAAGGAGGACGGAACGATGTCGGATTATATTTTGAACCTGCTCCCGGTCAACGAAGAGGAAAAAAAGGAATTTGAGGCCATTGCCCCGGATGCGGTCCATGTGTACGCCGGACGGCGGACGGTGACCCAGGAGCAGCTGGCCGCGGCCACGGTGATCTTTGGCTGGCCCCGCCCCAAGGACATGAAATATGCCCAGAGCCTTCGGTGGTTCCAGACCATGTGGGCCGGAACGGAGGAATACGAAGGGATGCTGCCCCAGGGAACACGCTTTACCTGCTCGGCGGGCAGCAACAGCCGTTCGGTGGCCGAGCACATGCTGGCCTCACTGCTGGCCCTGTGCCGCCGCCTGCCCACCTATCGGGACGCCCAGAAGGCCCACCGCTGGGAGGACGAGGGGGCGATGAAGACCCTGCTGGGGGCCACGGTGCTGGTGCTGGGCGCGGGAAACATCGGCAGCGCCTTTGCTCAGATGTGCCGGAACCTGGGAGCCCACACCGTGGGGCTGAAGCGGACCGTGCGGGGAGCGGTGCCCGGCTTTGATGAGGTGGGTACCATGGAAGAGCTGGACAGCCGGCTTCCCCAGGCGGATGTGGTGGCCATGTGCCTGCCCCACTCCCCGGAGACGGCGGGCCTGATGAATGAGCCGCGGCTGCGCCGGATGAAGGAGGACGCCATCCTCCTCAACGCCGGACGGGGCTCCGCCCTGGACCAGCAGGCGCTGGAGACCATCATGAAGGAGGGCAAGCTCTGGGGTGCAGCCCTGGATGTGGCCGACCCGGAGCCTTTGCCCCAGGACAGCCCCCTGTGGGACATTCCCAATCTGCTCATTACCCCCCATGTGGCCGGAGGAATGCGCCTGGAGATCACCCGGCAGGCCTGCATCCAGCAGGCTCAGGACAATCTGCGCCGATATCTGGCGGGGGAGCCCCTGGTAAACCAGGTCCAATAAAAGTATTTCAGTTTGCAACCCAAGACCTTTGTCTGCGTCTATAAGGATAGAAGAGGAACAAGGAGGGATTGCATGAAGCGAACAGGATTTGCCGCCGCGGCGGCAGTGCTGCTTTTGCTGGGGGGCGTGTGGTGGTGGGCCGGCCCTCGGAACGCCCTGGACGGCCCGCCTAAGCTCACGGTGTCTGCCGGAGAGGAACCGACCCAGGTGGGCTACTGGAGCGCCCATTGGGACAGCCCAACGACCTGCTTCGTTGCCGACGGCGACGTCCCCACCGCCCCGGCGGCTCGCCCCTATCAGCCGGTGGTATATGTAAAGGAGGGAACCAAGGCCCTCACCCTGTCCTACCCCGTGGCCCCCAGCCAAATGACGGTGCGCATTACGCCCGACAGCGGGGAGCCGGGAACCGTCCTCTACGAAGGGAGTGGAAAGCAGGAGCTGTCCATCCCTCTGCCGGAGGATTTCAGGGGGATTTATGAGGTAAGCGAAACCTGGAACACGGTGCCCCCTGCCACAGGAGATGCCCAGCGGGGATTCCTGGTGGTGGGCGAGGGAGAGAGCCCGGGGGACCCAAAGCTGGCAGAGCCCCCGGAGCTGATGGTGACAGACTTGGAAGAAAACCAGGTGCCGGCCCAGCGGGGCTCCTATGCCTGGTACATCTGGCAGGGCGGAGAGGAGACGGAGGGAATCATTGCCGATGCCCCGCATCCCCTGGAGATGACGGACCTGCCCGTAATCTCCGCCCAGCCAGGAGACCGGCTGATGCTTCAGTTTACCATCCCGCCTGACCAGATATCGGTGTGGGCCTGGTCGGTGGGGAAGGGAATCGAGCAGGAGCCGACCCAGGTGGAGACGTTCCTGGGGGATGAACTGCCGCTCCCGGAGACGGATGGACCCACCGTGTATGAGGTGCGCGGAAGCTGGAGCCTGGTGGGAGAAACCAGCGGAGAGGTCAGCTATGTGATACTGGTTCCGTGAAAGACACAAAAACAGGGCGGACGCCATACGGCGTCCGCCCTGTTTGTTTGTAATTAAAACTCCGCGTTGCCCACGGTACGGGGATGGAGCTCCACGTCGCGGATGTTGTTCACACCGGTGAGGTACATGACCATCCGCTCGAAGCCCAGGCCATAGCCGGCGTGGCGGCAGGAGCCGTAGCGGCGCAGGTCGCAGTACCACCAGTAGTCCTTGGGGTCCATGCCCAGCTCCTTGATGCGGCCCTCCAGCAGCTCCAGGCGCTCCTCACGCTGGGAACCGCCGATGATCTCGCCAATGCCGGGAACCAGACAGTCGGCGGCGGCCACGGTCTTGCCGTCGTCGTTCTGGCGCATATAGAAGGCCTTGATCTCCTTGGGGTAGTCGGTGACGAAGACGGGGCGCTTGAACACTTCCTCGGTGAGGTAGCGCTCGTGCTCGGTCTGCAGGTCGCAGCCCCAGTCCACCTTGAAGTCAAAGCGGTCGTTGACCTTCTTCAGAATCTCTACTGCCTCGGTGTAGGTGACCCGGCCGAAGTCGGAGTTGGCCACGTGCTCCAGGCGCTCCTTCAGGCCCTTGTCCACAAAGGAGTTGAAGAAGTTGATTTCATCGGGGCAGTGCTCCATCACGTACTTGATCACATACTTGATCATAGCCTCGGCGTTGTCCATATAGTCGCCCAGGTCGGCAAAAGCCATCTCCGGCTCGATCATCCAGAACTCGGCGGCGTGGCGCTGGGTGTTGGAGTTCTCGGCGCGGAAGGTGGGGCCGAAGGTGTAGACGTTGCCGAAGGCCATGGCGAAGTTCTCGCAGTTGAGCTGGCCGGACACGGTGAGGTTGGCCCGCTTGCCGAAGAAGTCCTTGGTGTAGTCCACGGTGCCGTCCTCGTTCTTGGGCACATTGGCCAGATCCAGGGTGGTCACCTGGAACATCTCACCGGCGCCCTCGCAGTCGCTGGCGGTGATGATGGGGGTGTGGACATAGACAAAGCCCTGATCCTGGAAGAAGCAGTGGATGGCGTGGGCGGTGGCGGAGCGGACCCGGAACACGGCGGAAAACAGGTTGGTCCGGGGGCGCAGGTGCTGAATGGTGCGCAGGAACTCCACGCTGTGGCGCTTCTTCTGCAGGGGGTAGTCGGGGGCAGACACGCCCTCCACCATAACGGAGGAGGCCTTTACCTCCAGGGGCTGCTTGGCCTCGGGGGTGAGCACCACCTGGCCGGTGACGATGAGGGCGGCGCCCACATTCTGGCCGGCGATCTCCTTATAATTGTCCAGAACATTGGCGTCCAGAACGATCTGCAGGTTTTTAAAGCAGGAGCCGTCGTTGAGCTCCACAAAGCCGAAGGTCTTCATGTCACGGATGGTGCGGGCCCAGCCGCAGACGGTAACGGTCTGACCGCCCAGGCTCTCCTGGTCGGCAAAAATGGCGGCGATGGTGGTGCGTTCCATATAGAATCCTCTCCAAATCTTGAATGTTGGGAAAAGCGGGCCCAAAGCCGGGCCCTGCAATCAGTTGGCCCCTATTATAATGCTTTTTTCTGCGTTTTGCAAGGGTTGAGACATATTTCGGGGAGATGAGGGGCGGAAGAAGGGTGCTTTTTTCCGCAAATTCTCCGAAAGTGGAAACCGGAACGGGAGGAATTGTAAAAAATGTGAAAGGGGCGCAGGCACTGGAGGGGAAAATGGTGGCACCTGACGGTTTTCTTTCCGCGGGCAAAGTGTTATGCTCTATCCGATTGATTGTGAATCGGACAGAGTTCCCAGGGACAAGAAGAACGTGACCCGGGCGCTATCCCAAGAGGGCTGTCCCAAGGGAAAGAGGTAAACGACATGAACATTGGAATTGTGGGGCTGGGCCTGATTGGCGGGTCGATGGCAAAGAGCATTAAAAAGCGCACCGGCCACAGCGTATATGGCATCGATCTGGACGGGGAGACCATGGAGCTGGCCCGGATGTGCGGAGCCATCGACGGCCCCCTGACGGAGCAGACCCTGCCCAAGTGCCACATCGTGCTGCTGGCCGTCCGGCCCGGAGCCGCCATCAACTGGACCCGAGAGCACGCCTCCGCCATTGCCGCCGACGGGATTTTGGTGGATCTGTGCGGCGTGAAGAGAGTGGTGGTGGAGGGAATTACCCCCATCGCCCGGCAGTGGGGCTTTACCTATGTGGGCGGCCACCCCATGGCCGGCCGGGAGCGGGGCGGGTTTGCCTCCTCCGTGGAGGACCTCTATGTGGGCGCGTCCATGATTCTGACGCCCGATGAGCAGACCGACCCGGAGAAGCTGGAGACGGTGAAGCACTTTTTCCTGGACCTGGGCTTTGGAGGCATTACCTTCTCTACCCCGGAGGAGCACGACCGGATCATCGCCTTTACCTCCCAGCTGGCCCATGTGGTTTCCAGCTCCTATGTGAAGTCTCCCGAGGCCCAGCGCCGCCGGGGCTTTTCCGCGGGCAGCTTTCAGGATATGACCAGAGTGGCCCGGCTGGATGAGAACATGTGGACGGAGCTGTTTTTGGCGGACGCTGACTACCTCACCGTGGTGCTGGACGAGCTCATCGGCCACCTCAACGAGTATGCCCAGGCCCTGAAGGCGCGGGACGAGGAGCGGCTGCGCGCTTTGCTGCGGGACGGCCGGGAGAAGAAAATGGCCGCCGGCGGCTGCTGACAAAGAAACGCGCGCACAGCGTATGGAATTACAGGAGGTTAAGCATGGAACTGTCTGAAATCCGTAAGGAAATTGATGTGATTGACGACCGGATGCTGGAGCTGTTTTTGCAGCGGATGTCTCTGGTTGAAGAGATTGCCGACTATAAAAATGAGCGCAATATGCCCATCATCAACCGGGGCCGGGAACGGGAGATCCTGTCCAAGGTAGCCAAGCAGGCGGGAAACCGGGAGCGGTACGCCTACCATTTGTTCACCACCCTGTTCCAGCTGGCCAAGGCCCGGCAGGCGGAGCTGCTCTCCGCTCCCTCCAAGGTGGGGGCGACCATCCAGGCCGCTCTGGACGCGGGAGCGGCGGTATTCCCCAAGACCGGACTTGTGGCCTGCCAGGGGGTGGAGGGAGCCAACTCCCAGACGGCCTGCGATCGGCTGTTTCCCCGGGGAGAGCTTCGGTATGTAAACACCTTTGACGATGTGGTCCGGGCGGTGGAGGAGGGTGAGTGCCAGTTTGGCGTGCTGCCCATCGAAAACAGCTCCAACGGCTCGGTTCGGGCGGCCTATGACCTGCTGCAAAAGCACAGTCTCAGCGTGGTGCGCTCGGTCCGGCTGTGCATCCGCCATGAGCTGCTGGTTCTGCCGGGGACCCGCCTGGAGGACATCCGGGAGATCTATTCCCACGAGCAGGCCATCGGCCAGTGCAGCCGCTTTCTGCGTGGGCTGGAGGGGGTCAAGGTGATTCCCTGCGGCAACACGGCCATGGC
>DBFWXD010000525.1:0-7595 GCA_048215895.1 Eubacteriales bacterium | reverse complement strand
GTGGCATTCCTCCGCCGCCTCTGAAAAGCTGTTGTTGCGCACAACGGCTTGAAAATATCGAACCTGTCGTAACAAGGGCCCACCTCCCGCTGAAACATATTTTTGTCATTATAACACATCCGCACCAGTTTTCAAAAGAGAGGAGTAATCCAGGCGAGAATACCCACGGTTTCATTTCAAAAACTGCGCCGCAGAAAACAAAAAAGACAGGCACTCCCGGAAGGGGGTGCCCGTCAAGTGGTCAAAGCAGAAACCGTTATGTGGTATTTCTGTGGTCAAATGAGAAATCGCCGCAGTGAAAACTGCGGCAATTTCCAGTTTTGGTGGACCTGATCGGATTCGAACCGACGACCCCTACAATGCGAATGTAGTGCGCTCCCAACTGCGCTACAGGCCCGTATGAACTTACGCTGACTGCAAATATCCAGAACAGCTTTATCATTATACCAAATTTTTTGGAAATGTAAAGAGCAATTTTAAAAACTTTTGAAAGGGGAAAAATTATCATTGCTAAATTGTGAGAAATATAGTACAATACCATACAGCTTTTGTTCCCGCTTCGGCGCGGAGCAAGGCCGCACTAGTCGGGGAGATAGCGGTGCCCTGTACCCGCAATCCGCTACAGCGGGGATGAATCCCGGCCCCCGGACGCGTGATGTGCCGTCTGCCCTGGATAAGTAGTGATGATAGACCGGTCCCGCGCAACGCGGCTCCGTGAACCGTGTCAGGCGGGGAACCGAGCAGCACTAAGCGGCCCGCCGTGTGTGCCGCGGGGGTACTGTTCTTGAGCTGGCTGTCCAGGTAACGGGTATATCCCGCGCTTCAAAGGCCGGTGTGCGGTCTTGCTCCGCGCCGAATTTAATTTGTAATGCAATGAGGTGAGCCGATGTACCAGGCCCTGTACCGCAAGTGGCGGCCCCGCACGTTTGACGATGTGGTGGGCCAGGACCACATCACAGATACGCTGAAGCGTCAGGTTGCCGCCGGGCGGCTGTCCCATGCCTATCTCTTTACCGGGACCAGAGGAACGGGCAAGACGACCTGCGCCAAAATACTGGCCCGGGCTGTGAACTGTGAGAATCCCCAGGATGGGAACCCCTGCAACCGGTGTCCTGCCTGCCTGGGCATTGAGAATGGCTCTATTTTGGATGTCCTGGAGCTGGACGCGGCCTCCAACAACGGAGTGGACCAGGTCCGGGCTTTGCGGGACGAGGCGGTCTACACCCCCGCTGCCGTGCGCAAGCGGGTGTACATCGTGGACGAGGTCCATATGCTGTCCACCGCCGCCTTCAACGCCCTGCTGAAAATTCTGGAGGAGCCTCCGGCTCATCTGCTGTTTATTCTGGCAACCACCGAGCTCCATAAGGTGCCTGCCACCATTAAAAGCCGCTGTCAGCAGTTTTCCTTTAAGCGGATTCTCCCCGGGCAGATTGCCCAACGACTTGGCTATGTAGCCGAGCAGGAGGGAATCCAGCTCACAGGCGAGGGCGCCGCTTTGCTGGCCAGGCTGGCAGATGGAGGACTGCGCGATGCCCTGTCGCTGCTGGACCAGTGTTCCGGCGGAGAGGGGCAGATCACAGAACAGACGATTCTGGACACGCTTGGACTGGCCGGAAATTTGGAGACGGCTGCGCTGATGCAGCGGCTGGCCCTTCATGACACCGCTGGGGCGCTGGAGAGTCTGGGAACCCTCTACGCCAACGGAAAAGACGTGGCCTCGGTGTTGGGAGAGCTTGCGTCTTTGACCCGGGACCTGCTTCTTCGGAAAACGGCGCCCCAGGGGGGAGCCGCTCTGCTGGCCGGAGGCTATGATGAGGGCACTATGCGTGCTTTGGGCGAAAAGCTCTCGGCACAGCGCCTGCTGCAAATGCTGACCCAGCTTCAGAAGACGCTGGCGGATTTGCCCCGGAGCAGCAATCGCCGCACCGATGCAGAGCTGTGCCTCATTCGGCTGAGCGATGAGCAGCTGGATGAATCCCTGGCCGGTCTTGCCGCCCGGGTGGCCAGACTGGAGGAGAAGCTGGCGGGAGTTTCCGCTGGAACTGTGATACCGGCAGCGGTTGTGCCGGAACGGCCGGCCGTTGAAAAAGTGCCGCAGACGAAGGACACGCCCCCTTGGGAGGAGCCGCAGCCGGCTCCGGCGGCCGTACCGCAAAGCCCCAAGAAGGCACCGGTTCCTCAAAAGGTGGAAATGCCGTCCCAGTCTCAGCCGCAGCCTCAGACCCAGCCTGCGGCACAAAGCCCGGCTCAGGGAGGAAACAGCGCCTTCTGGCCCTCTTTTGCCGCTGGGCTGAAGGGAAAAGTGAGTCCTACGGTTATGCCGTACCTCAATAATTCGGCCAAGGTAAAGGGTGTGTGGAGGAATCACCGGCTTACCCTGTGGGTGGATGGGGAGTTTACCCGTTCCATGCTCAACAAGCCGGCAATTTTGGATGGCATGGCCCAGGCGGCTCAGGCAACGTTTGGAGGCGAAAAGCCGGTTGTCAGCGTGGTGGTGGGAGTACCCCCGGTGGATGAGCCGGAGGAGACTGCGGCCGTGACGAAACCGGCGGAGCCGGCTGAAGTGCCGGAGAAAAAGGACGCACTGGATGAATTGCTCGCCTTTGGGGAGCAGTTTGATAATATTATCATTCAATAACCGGATGGTTGCGAAAGGAGATATACACAATGGCAAAAGGCTTTGGCGGCCGGGGAATGCCCGGCATGGGCGGCATGAATATGAACATGCTGAAGCAGGCCCAGAAGATGCAGCAGGATATGATGCGTATGCAGCAGGAGCTGCAGGAGAAGGAGTATCAGGCTGCCGCGGGCGGCGGCGTGGTCTCCGCCGTGGTCAATGGCAAGCATGAGCTGAAGAGCCTCACCATCGATCCCGAGGCTGTGGACCCGGAGGATGTGGAGATGCTCCAGGATATGATTGTGGCCGCTGTGAACGAGGCCATGCGCACCGCGGACAGCGATGCTGCCAGCACGATGCAGAGCATCACTGGCGGTCTGGGCCTGCCGTTCTAAGGAAAAAGCGCGGTAGCGTGAACGGATAGTGTATAAAACCGCCCCTTCGGGGGCGGTTTTGCTCTTGCGTGAGGGAAAAAATGGGTATAGAATAAATGTGTATGATATGCAGATGGAGGTTTTCATCCGGCCTGAGGCGTGGCGGCGTCGGCCGGAGCGGTAAGAAAGAGAAGTGAGTTATGCATTGGATCCATTTTCATGAGCATCGGACAAAGGAACATACGGACCAGCGGCAGAGAATGCTGGAAACGCCGATCAACCGGCTGATTCCCACCCTTGCGGTACCAACGATCATCAGTATGATGGTTACATCCATCTACAACATGGCGGATACCTATTTTGTTTCCCAAATCAGCACCAGTGCTTCGGGCGCGGTGGGAATTGTCTTTTCGGTGATGGCGGTGATCCAGGCGGTTGGCTTTACCGTGGGGATGGGCTCGGGTTCCATCGCCTCCCTGAAGCTGGGGCAGAACAAGAAGGAGGAGGCCGATGTGGTGGCTTCCAGCGCGGTTCTGACGGCTCTGGTGCTGGGCAGTGTGCTGGCCGCCATCGGAATTGGCAATATTGGCCAGATTATCTGGCTTTTGGGCAGCACCCCCACCATCTATCCCTATGCGCTGGACTATGCCCGCTATATCATTCTGGGCTGCCCGGTGATGGTTTTGGCCTTTACCCTCAATAATCTTCTGCGTTGGCAGGGAAAAGCCAGCTTGTCCGTGATAGGTCTTGGAATCGGAGGAATCCTCAATATTGTGCTGGACCCTCTGTTTATCTTTGTGTTTGACCTGGGTATTTCCGGGGCCGCGATTGCCACACTGCTGAGCCAATGTGTCAGCTTGGCCATTTTGTCATCCTTCTTTATTTTTAAGAAGAGTGAGCTTCGGGTCAGTCCTGCCTGTATTTCCCGCTCCCCGAAGGTATATATCCGTATTTTGAAGCAGGGTATGCCCTCCTTCTTCCGGCAGGGTGTCATGTCGGTGAGCACCATGACGCTGAACTGGAATGCCCGGATCTTTGGCGATGCCGCAGTCGCCGCTCTGGCCATTGTCACAAAGGTATTTATGTTCATTCAGTCGGTGACCATCGGATTTGGCCAGGGCTTCCAGCCGGTGCTGGGCTATAACTACGGTGCGGGACGTCTGGACCGGGTGAAGGAGTCGGTGGTGTTTTCCATCCGGACCTGTACCATCATCCTGACTGTGGCAGCGGTCATTGGGTTTGTTTTCTCAGAGCAGATCGTCACCCTGTTCCGGGATGACCCCCTGGTCATTGAGATCGGAACCCGGGCGTTCCGCTATCAGTGCTTTACGTTGCCTCTGGGAGCTGTGCTGACCTTTGCAAATATGTTTTTCCAGTCGCTAGGCAAGTCGTTCCGGGCCACGATTTTGGCCATCTGCCGGCAGGGCCTGTTTATTCCGCTGGTGTTCCTGCTGCCCTGGCAGTTTGGGCTGACCGGTCTGGAGCTGACCCAGGCCTGTGCGGATTTGCTGGGCTTCCTGGTAGCGGGCAGTATCCTGCTGCACTATTTCCTGAAAGAATTTGGAAAAGAAACCAGATAACAAGATCATAAAACCGCCGTCCGACCTGCTGGACGGCGGTTTTTCCGACTGGGAGGAAATTAAACACTTCTTAAGAATTTATACCTTACAACTTAAACAGTATGTGGTATGCTAGGAGCAAGAATAACGCATGGGGGAACAAGTATGTATACCATTTTGATCTGCGATGACGACCGGGATATCGTCTCGGCTTTGGATATTTACCTGACCAGCGAGGGGTATGAGACCATCAAGACCTATAATGGCAAGCAGGCCATTCAGGCTGCGGAGACCCATGAGATCCACCTGGTTCTGATGGATGTGATGATGCCGGAGCTGGACGGCATCCGGGCCACGGCCAAGCTGCGGGAGGGAAGCAATGTGCCCATCATCCTCCTGACAGCCAAAAGCGAGGACACGGATAAAATTCTGGGGCTTAACATTGGGGCAGATGACTACATTACAAAGCCCTTCAATCCTCTGGAGGTCATCGCACGGGTAAAATCCCAGCTGCGGCGCTATACCTCCCTGGGAGGCGCGGACAAGGGCCCAGGCCTTATTACCGTGGGTCCCATTGCCATGGATGACAGCGCCAAGGTGGTGACGGTGGACGGGGAGCCCATCGCCCTGACGCCCATTGAATATAATATTTTAAAGCTGCTCCTCTCCCACCCCGGGCAGGTTTTTTCCTCGGCCCAGATCTATGAGCAGGTATGGAACGACCCCGCCTATGGTTCAGAGAACACGGTGGCCGTCCATATCCGCCATCTGCGGGAGAAAATTGAGATTAACCCCGCCGAGCCCCGGTATCTGAAAGTGGTGTGGGGCCTGGGCTATAAGATAGAAAAGGGGGGCAACTGAGTGAAAAAATTACAGGGGAATCCCTGGGGCAAGCTGTTGGCGATCCTGCTGCTGCTGGCCACCGCCTTTGGGGCGGGGCTTTTTGCCGTTAAGGGAGTCCTGAATATTCCGTATGTGGCAACGGAGGACTGGCAGCAGACCGAGGAGTTTTATAACCTGCTCTGGGAGCGCCAGGAACAGATGGCCCAGATGTGCAGTCTGGATATGCAGTTGGCGGAAGATCTGCCCTTCGCAGAGCGTCAGCAGAAGCTCCAGAGCCTCTCCGAGCTGCAGGAAAGCCTTCAGTCGGACAAGACCTGGCTGCGGTGGCAGGTGCTTAGTTCAGATGGGAAGAGTGTCCTCTACTCCAATTTGGGTCAGGAGACGCTGGAGCAAACGGTGGAGGAAATCCATTATTCCACCTTCATTGCCGGAGAACATCTGGTTACATCCAGCGTAGAGGTGCAGGCCGACACAGCGAATCCCTATGAGATGGCCCAGGACAACGGGACTTCCATAGTGGTGGGTGTGGTGCCTGCGGAGGGAGAACAGCTGGTCGTTCAGTGCGGCGTTCCGAATCAGGTGGATGAGAGCATTCCAGACGAATTTTATGAGCTGTGGAAGAACTATGGCGAGAACCGGGCCAATTTCCAGCCCAATCTGATCCGGGCCGGAGTGTTTGCCTTGCTGAGCCTGGGGTGTTTTCTCTATGTCCTCTGGACTTCGGGCCACAAAGAAGGGGAGGAAGAAATCGTCCTCACCTGGCAGGAACACATCTTTTTTGACCTCTATCTGCCCATCATGATTGGTGCTGGGGTGCTGGTTTTCATGCTGGGACTCTATTCCGCCGACTACCTGCTGTACAGCCTCACCTATCGGGATGCGAACCGGGAGCTTCTCCCGCTGGTACGGGACTGGCTGCTGCCGTTGGCCGCGGCCATGATGGTGGGCGTGGTGACCCTGACGGCCCGGACCCTGACGGTGCGGCTGAAGGCCCGGGCCCTGGCCCGGAGCACCCTGCTGTGCAGGGTGCTAATGTGGCTGGTGCGGGTGATCGGAGACTTCTTCCGTTCCCTGCCCCTTACCTGGCGTACGGTGGGGGTGTTTGCGGGATATGTCGTGCTGAGCGGCTACCTGCTGCTGGAGGCCCCATACAGCGCGGTTGCCATGTGGCTGTGGGGCCTTTTGAATCTGGGCGCGCTGGTATTTCTAAGCTGGTGGACCATGAACCTGCGCAAATTGCGCATGGCAACCCAGGCCATTGCCGCCGGGGATATGGAGCACCAGGTGGATACGGCCCGCATGCCCCGGGATCTGAAGCTTCAGGCGGAGGACCTGAACAACATTTCCGTTGGCCTGGCCGGGGCAGTGGATGAGAAGATGAAAAGCGAGCGCTTTAAAGCGGAGCTGATCACCAATGTCTCCCACGATCTGAAAACCCCTCTGACCTCCATTATAAATTATGTTAACCTCTTAAAAACCACCAACCAGACCGATCCCACTGCCCAGGAGTACATCGAGGTATTGGATCGAAAGTCCCAGCGGCTGAAGAAGCTGACGGAGGACCTGGTGGAGGCCAGCAAGGCTTCCACGGGCGTGCTGTCGGTGAATCGGGAAAAGATCGGCATGGCCCAGCTCATCAGCCAGGCCTTGGGGGAGTGGGAAGAGCGCCTGGAGGAACGGAAGCTGACGGTGGTAACCAACCTGCCGGAAGGGGAGACCTGGGTATACGCCGATGGACGCCACCTGTGGCGGGTGATGGACAACCTGCTGTCCAACTGTGCCAAATACGCCATGGAGGGCACTCGGGTCTATCTGGATCTGACCAGGGGAAAGGGGCAGGTGTGCCTGTCCGTGAAAAATATTTCCCGAGAGGCGCTGAACATACCGGCCCAGCGCCTGATGGAACGATTTGTCCGGGGCGAGGAATCCCGCACCACCGAGGGCTCTGGTCTGGGACTGTCCATTGCACGCAGCCTGACCGAGCTTCAGGGAGGGCAGTTTGATCTGGCCGTGGATGGAGATCTGTTCAAGGCCAACGTAACACTCCCACAGGCAAATTGATGGAAAAAGCACCCGTCTTCTGCGGAATGACGGGTGCTTTTTGTGCCCTTGGTTCCGGAGGAATTTTAGAAAAAACTATGTTCTTTTTCAGAAACTTGTGTTATGATGATAAACAGCACCACTATGGAATGGGTGTGCACA
>DBFWXD010000524.1:0-6542 GCA_048215895.1 Eubacteriales bacterium | reverse complement strand
TCTGAAGCGAATGGTGGACCACTGCACCCCTCGGCAGCTGCTTGTGCTGTTGGGAATCATTGTGCTCCCCACCACCATCCGCCCCCTGCTCAACCAGGTTCTCCCCGTACACCTCCATTTGTTTGATCCCCTGCTGGAGGGGTACCTCGGGTATGTGCTGCTGGGCTATTTGCTGGGCACGTGTTCTCTTTCCAAACAGGCCCGCCGACTCCTCTATTTGGGCGGTGCGCTGGGATACGCCGCCTGCCTGCTGGGCAATCTTGCCTTCTCTTCCGCCCAGAGCATCTCTCTGCCCATGAACGGCGGATATATGCTGAACCACTATCTGCTGGCCGCGGCTTTGTTTGTGCTGCTGCACACCTTCTGTGAAACCCATGCCGCCCAGCTGTCAAAGCTGTCCCGCCCCCTGGCAAAGGCCTCCGATCTGACCTTCGGCATGTATTGGGTCCACGTGGCAATCCTCGATTTTCTCACCGTCTCCTTCCCCCAGAATGTTTCCCTGCCTGTGTGGCTCGCCGTTCAAACGTGTCTGACCCTTCTGCTCTCGTTTTTGTTCTCCGCCGTTCTATCCGCCATTCCGGTTCTCCGCCGTATTCTTGCGTAAAAAGAACCGCTCCAGCCCCGGTGTCCCCAACGGATGCCGGGGGCTTTCTCTTTCTTCTGTTTTTTCCCTCGCCGCGTCCTGGATAATCCTGGCGCAGGTCGTTGACATATGTAGACAAATCTGGTATAATGTGTTTACAAAGATAAACAGAAAGGAGGTAACCCCATGCCGGACCATGGAATTAATCTGACCCAGGCGGAGTGGAGCGTGATGGAGCAGTTGTGGGAGGCCGGAGCGCTCACCGGGCGGGACGTGACACAGCGCATGGAACAGCGCTGCGGCTGGAGCCGAAGCACCATGATTGAATGGGCCATCACATCCAGCGTATTGATCCTCGTGGTACTGACCCTGCGCCGCTTGCTGATGGGAAAAATCAGCCTGCGGCTTCAGTATGGACTGTGGGCCCTGGTGCTGGTACGGCTGCTGGTGCCGGTAAGCGTTGGCGGCACGGCCGTCAGCATTTTAAACGCCGTGGAGACGGTGGAGATGCCCGACCCCGTGGTGGGATATTGGGGCGGCACCTCGCCTCAGGCCTCCACGGCAGAGCCTGCCCCCACTCTCCTGCCAGAAGAACTCCAACAGCAGTATGAGGAGAACCTGGCCCAGTGGAAGGCAGAGGGAAACGCCCTTCTGGCAGAAACCGGGGCGCCCATCTCCCTGGGAGACGTGCTTCTGGGGATCTGGGGCGCGGGCGCCGTAGGCCTGGGCCTGTGGCTGCTGTGGGTGAATGTACGTTTTTCCCGAAACCTCCGCCGCAGCCGAAGCCCCCTGGCAGCAGACTGCCCCCTGCCGGTCTATGTGACGGAAGCGGTCCAAACGCCATGCCTCTTCGGGCTGCTTCATCCCTCCATCTATGTGACGAAGGAAGCGGCAGCAGAGGAAACGGTACTGCGCCACAGCCTGGCCCATGAACTCACCCACTACCGTCACAGGGACCATATCTGGGCAGCTCTGCGGGGGCTTTGTCTGGCCCTCCACTGGTACAATCCCCTGGTATGGCTGGCCGCCGCCCTGTCCCAGCGGGACGGGGAGCTGTGCTGCGACGAGGCCACCGTCCGCCGCCTGGGCGAGGGGGAGCGGGCCTCCTATGGACGCACCCTGCTGGCCGTCACCTGTCAGGGCCGGAGCAATCCTCTGCTCACTGCCACCAGTATGACGGGCAGCGGCATCAAGCAGCGCATCGTCCTGCTGGCCAAGCGGCCCAAGACGGCCCTCTATACACTGATCGCAGTGGTCCTCATCGCCGCCGTAACGGTGAGCTGTACCTTTACCGGAGCACAGGAAAAGGACGGCCAGCTTACCGTCACCCTGGCAGACGGGATCGAAGTACCCCAGGCAGTGTCCGACTACGCCCGGGCATATGTGGAGGAGCAGCTGACCTTCTATACCGAGAAAGAGGGCTATGCGATCACACAGGCAGAAATTGTCGGTCTGACCCCCATCAATACCGGCAGTGCCGCCGAAAACAGCGGCGTAAGCATGTATCTCCTGGAATACCGCCTGAAAGCCGCCGACCCAGACCAGGTAGTGCTGGCTGGAGGAATGTCCATGGAGGACGGCGCCATCACCGAGTGGAGCAGCGCCGGACAGCCCTATCTGCTTCTTTATTGGGATGATTCCGGGGACGAAACTACCTGGGAACCCATTCAAGTAACCCACACGCTACCCATCCAGGAAAATTATGGCACGCCGGAGATGCTGGAGGAATACGGAGATGCCTATACGGCCGCAGCCATGGAGTCCTGGAAGCAGCGTTCCGGAACCTCGAACCAGGTCACTCAGGTTTTGGAGTGCAGTTATCTGGATGAGTCCGCACGCCGTCATTTCTATCCAATCCAGATACTGGTCACCGACGGTCCCCCGGAGACAGGGCGCGACGGTGTAACCTACCAGCGCCCCTCGCTCTACTCGCTTTCCGCCATGGACGGCAGCTGGGAGACCGAGTTCTGCTATATGGGCTGCATCCCATTTCCCGGCGGTCTGGCAGCAGGAGACAGAGAACACCTGTCTGTCCTTGACCCGGAAACCGGTTCTGTGCTGCGCGCCTGGAGCTGGGAAGAGCTAGGTCTCCGGGATGTGCGCGATGTATTTCCCCTGGGCCCAAACGGCTCTATTTACTCCCCGCAATGGCTCCAGGGAGCCCTCTATCTGGGGATTAACGGGGAGAATGCCTGGATGCTGAACCCAGAGACAGGAACGGTGACTTTGATATCTGCCGCCGAGGCCCTCCAACAGATCAACGCTCTTCACGATGCGTGGTCCGACCGTTTGGCCGCCCAACAGAACGCTGGTGAAGGCTTTTTGACAGAGGAGGAACTGGACACGTACCGCCAGGCCTTTTCGCCGGAGGGGGCTGAGGGGGTCAACCCGGTGAGCGCCTTCTTCACCTCCTACTATACGCGGCCCGAGGATCTGAACTTCGCGGAATTCCTGCGCTATTTCCCCGACGACGGCATGGTGCCCGATGACCCGGAGCACGCCGAGTTTCAGGCGCTGACCCAACAGCCCTTGTGGCCGTTTGAGGAAGATGGACTGATCCCCACCCCCATCCACCGCTATACCAGACAGAGTGTGGACCAGGTTCTGGAGCAGTATACGGGCATTGCCGCAGCAGATCTGTCCGGAACAGGACTGGAGGAAGTGATTTATCTGGAGGAATATGACGCCTGGTATAACTTCACCAGCGACTATGGCCCTGGCATCTTTATCCCCGCCTATGGCCTGCGGGAGGGCAGTACCGTCACCCTGTGGGAGCTGCCCAGCGGCAACGGTACTCCGGGAGATGTACTGACCTTGGAAGAGACCCAAGAGGGCTTCCGCATCCTCTCCCACCTGCCCGGGCAATGAGCTCCGCTCTCTCCCCACGTTCCCATATCTGTAAAAATAAGCTCCCTAAATGTAGCCAAAGCTGTCATTCAGGGAGCTTATTTCTTATTTTGAGGGAATTCCGGATTTGCAACGTTCAGAGGGGCATGGATTCAGAAGATCCAGAGGGGATGGATCATTCCTCTTCCTTGGTGTGCACCATTTTTACAATGCCCTTCTTATAGAGGAGGTAAGCCCAGCCGATGGCAATGGGAATGGCGCCCAGAACGGCAAAGCCCTGATAGCCGGACATGCCGGGGATAAACAGCAGCGCAAGCACGGTGGCCACTGCGGGAGCGATGACGATGAGGTTTTTGTTCTTCACATAGTGATCACCAGAGCCCTTGGCAAACAGGCCCAGCAGCAGGGAGCCAAACAGGGCGGGAATCACATACTGGGTGGCAGTCTTCACCGCGGGCATGGCAAACACGGGCTCCAGGGGCTTCAGCAGCAGCACGCCCAGGGCAATGATAATGATGGTCTCGATGGAGGAGATGGCCACCGCGTAGGAGGAGACGGCGTCCGACTCCTCGGTGTTAGCCTCCACCCCGGCGATCTGCTGGGCGGAAATGACCACGGGCAGCTTCAGGTTCATCACGTTGCCGGTGATGAAGGTAATGTAAGAGGAGGAGCCGAGAATGGGAGCAAAGCCGATGATTTCCGAAAAGTCGATGGGGAGCATCATGGCCAGAATGCCGATGGCAGCCTGGGCAATCATGGCAAAGCTGGGGAAACAGTCGTAAATCGCGCACATCACAATGGGAATGCCCACCATCAGGGCCAGGGCGATGAGTGAGCCAATCCGGCCGACTCGATGTACGCTGTCCATATAACTGCTGTTCTTTTTCATGTCAGTCCCTCCCTTAAATCACCTGGGTCCAGAACACGGCGGAAGCCATGCCCAGGATCAGGGTAAACGCCATAATGAAATCGCCAAGCCAGGCCCAGCCGGTCTTTTCCACAATCTTCTTCAGAATGAAGGCAATGAGCAGACTGGTCACCAGGACCAGGGTGCTGACAACGCCCTGGAAAATCTGGAAAATGGCCAGAACGGGCATAAGGGCCAGCATGAAGCAGGAGTTTACGATGGTGCCAAAGCCGGACTTGTTCTGGCCCAGCTTGTTGACCCCGCCGATGATCTGCTTGCCGAACAGGGCGTTGATGAACACGCCGGCAATGATACCGGTGCTCATCACCAGCATAACCGCGCCGAAGGTATCTGCGCCGGATTCCATGGCCTGAGTCATATCGCTGAAGCCCAGGGCGGAGGTAGCCAGCTGGGCGGCGATCAGCTCATAGCTGACGGAGCCAACCACGCTCAGGCGGAACCAGGCCCAGGGAATACCGATGACGGCGGACAGGGTGATGAGGCCGGCCACGATGGCTACCGAGGGGATGACCGATGCGGAGAGTGCGTTTTTGCGGATTTTCTTCAAGGTCTCTTCCGAGATTCCCAGCTCCAGCGCCCGGGCGCGGGACTTCTTCCAGAACACAAGGCAAAGACCAATCATGAACAGCAGCGCGATGATGACCAAAAGGTACAAGGTTCCGCTGTTGGCTAACTCAGAAAAACTTTTCATTTCCATTCTCCTTTAGCTTCGATTCAGCATGGGCTTGACATCGTCCGGAATGGGGCACTCATATTTCTCTCCCACTTCTTTTCGGTGCTCTTCTTTGGCTTTTTCAATCAGTTCCGGGTTCTCCAGCAGGGTGGCCGCGGTGTAGGCCATCACCTTGCCCGCATAAATGAGGCCCTCATGGGCAATGGGGCTCTTGGCCTGGGCGGTCTGCTGCCAGGAGTGGGCGGGGGTACCCTGCACGCTGGTGGCGGCAATCATCTGGGCGGTGGGGACCACATGGGACACGTCACCCACGTCGGTGGAGCCGGGCAACACCAGGGAGCTGGGCACATAGTCAAAGGCCGTCCCCAGAAGCTTTTCGCCAGCATACGCTTCCACATCCGCAAGCCCGGTCTGCATGTTCAGCGTGCTCACAATGGAGCCCCGGTCCGTCTCGCTGAGGGTCTCATAGATCTCCTCGGCGTACTTTTTTGCCTCCGGAGAGAACTCAATGCCGCCCATCTCCACGTTGCACCGGCCCATCACGGCGGAAATGGTCCGGTTGGGAGTAAAGTCAGAAATGCCGGTGTCAATTTCCACGGAGACCTCGGTCTCGGTCATCATGGCCGCACCCTGGGCGATCTTCAGCACCCGGGGATAGATCTCGTCCACCTGGTGCTTTTTGGGGGCACGCACATAGTAGTAAAGGGCTGCGCTGTCCTGCACCACATTTGGGGCCTGACCGCCCACGTCCAAAAAGGCGTAGTGGATTCTGGCCTGGTCAATGATATGCTCCCGCAGATAATTGACGCCCACATTCATCAGCTCCGCCGCGTCCAGGGCGCTCCGGCCCAGCTCCGGGCAGGCGGCGGCGTGGGCAGTTCTGCCTTTAAAGCGGAACACCACATCGATCTCAGACAGGGAGGAGGTCGCCCACACCGCATTCATGGTGTTGGGGTGCCAGGTCAGGGCCACATCCATACAGTCAAAGACACCGTCCCGGGCCATGAAGGTCTTGCCGCAGCCGGCCTCTTCCGCAGGGCAGCCAAAGTAGACGACCGTGCCCTGCATATTCCGCTCTCTCATAAAGTCCTTGGTGGCCACCGCTGCCGCCAGAGCGCCTGCGCCCAGGTTGCAGTGTCCGCAGCCATGGCCGGGAGCACCCTCCTGAACCGGTTCCTTATGGCTGACACAGGCCTTCTGACTCATGGACGCCAGGGCGTCATATTCACCCAAAAATCCGATGACCGGCTTGCCCGTTCCATACACGGCTTTGAACGCCGTGGGGATTCCCGCAAGCCCCTCTTCCACCTCAAAGCCCTCCTGTTTCAGGGCCTGGATCAAGGTTGCGGCGGATTGAAACTCTTTAAATCCGACTTCAGGATGGTCCCAGAGCTCATCGCTGACGCCGACAAAAAGCTCCTTTTTGGCTTCTACCAACTGGCTGATCAAGTCTTTGCTGTTCATAACCCGCTCCTCTTCCTGCAAACTTATTTAAAGAATATATTAAAGAA
>DBFWXD010000523.1:0-4049 GCA_048215895.1 Eubacteriales bacterium | reverse complement strand
ATCTTATCATGTGCAACAAGGCCAATCTGCTCAATCAGTCCTCCTTCCGGCTGGGCGTTCCCGGCTCCGGCAAGTCGTTCAGTGTGAAAGAGGAAATCGTGTTCCTCATTCTCAATACGGATGATGACATTCTGATTGCGGACCCGGAGGGTGAGTATGCCCCTCTCATTGAAGCTATGGACGGTCTGGGCGCTGTAATCCGGGTGGCCGCTGGTGGGAAAGACCGGCTCAACGCCATGTATATGGTGGACGGCTACGGCGAGAACAACCCCATTGTGGTGAAGTCGCAGTTCATCATGTCCCTGGTGGAGCGCATCGACCCCAAGGGCGTGGGGGCCAAGCAGAAGTCCATCATTGACCGCTGTACGGGGGACTTGTATGAAGAAGCGGAGCAGAAGAGTACAGTTCCCACCCTCGCCGCTCTCCGTGAAAAGCTGATGGAACAGCCGGAGGCGGAAGCGCGGGAGATCGCCCTGGCGCTGGAGCTGTTCACCACCGGCTCCCTGGACATCTTCGGCCACGACAGCACCGTGGATCTGGACAAGCGGGTGGTGGTGTTCGACATCCACGGCCTGGGCGAACAGTTGAAGCCCATCGGCCATCTGGTCATCACCGATACCATGCTCAACCGCGTCACCTTAAACTGGAAGAAGGGCAGGCGCACCCATGTCTTTATCGACGAGTTCCATGTGATGTTTGAAAACGAGTTTTCCGCCGCCTTTTTCAACTCCGCGTGGCGGCAGTTCCGCAAGCGTAACGCCTACCCCACCGCCATTACCCAGAATGTGGAGTATCTTCTGGACTCCGTACAGGCCAGCACCATGCTCAGTAACTCCGAGTTCATCGTCATGCTCAATCAGGCGGCGGGCGACCGGGAGAAGCTGGCCCATCTGCTGAATATCTCCGAGGAGCAGATGAGCTATATCACCAATGCGGATGCCGGGTGCGGCCTGATTAAATACGGTTCTGCCCTGGTGCCTTTCGTCAATCGTTTTCCGCACAACACGGAGCTATACCGCTTGATGACCACCCGGCCCGGTGAGGGCCGCTTTTCCGGGGGACGGGCCTGATGCCCGTCCCCCTTTTGATTGGAGGGATGAAAATGCCATTGAACATCAAGCCATGCCACCTGCGGGCCGCAAGGGACTATGTGGGCCGGTATCACCGGCACAGCATCCCACCCGTGGGCGGTAAATTTGCCGTGGCCTGCTATGATGGGGACCGTCTGTGCGGCGTTGCCATCTGTGGCCGTCCCGTTGCCCGGTATCTGGACGATGGGCTGACCCTTGAGATCCTGCGCTGCTGCACCGACGGGACTGACAACGCCTGTTCCAAGCTCTACGGAGCCTGCTGCCGTATCGGGTTTGATATGGGCTATGACCGTATCATCACCTATACGCTAGCATCGGAAACCGGGGCATCCCTGCGGGCCGCTGGGTTTACTTTTGATGGCATAGCCGGAGGCCAGGTGTGGACGGGCCAGCGCCACAGGGACTACTATGTGGCCCCTGCTGAGCGGAAACACCGCTGGATGAAAAGACGGGTTGGTGTGACGCCATGAGCAAAAGCAAAATTAAAAACCGTGAAAAGGGTAACGACATTAAGGTACTGGACAAGTCCGCTGTTGTAGGCCAGCGCATGAAAAGCGCCTTCATCCGTTCTAAAAAGAACGCGGAGGCCCTGATGGATGACCGGCAGGCCACGCCCAATGAGTATGCCGCGGACAAGACAGAGCTTGCCGCCGATGACCTTGCCCACGATGCGGCAAATGTGGCCGCGTCCGGCGCGAAAACGGCGGTGCGGCAGGGCCGGAAGCTGTTTCAGCGCCAGCGGGAGAAGTGGGCGGCAGAAAAGCGTCAAGAGAATACGGCCCCCACTGAACAGTCCCACGCCCCTGGACCAGCCCAGGGTATAGCCCCAGATGGGCATACTCCGCAGCGAAACGGAGGGACGGCCCCAGAACACCAGCGCCTTCCGCAGCATAAGCGCATGGCGGATTATCCACCCACTCAGGCCGGCATAGAGCGTCCAACGGATACCACAAGCTCTTATGTAGAGAGAGGTCGGGCCTTTGCTAAGAAGCAGGCCGAGCGGAAGCAGCAGGTCAAAAAACAGGCAGTCCCATCTGACCGGACGCCGCAAATCAAGACTCCAAACGCTGTCCAAGCGTCCTGGCAGAAGGAACTCCCCGTAAAAACGGCAAAACAGCCCGCCCAGGCTCCGGGGCAGGCCGCAAAGGACACAGGTATGGGCACGAAGAACACCATCAAACGCGCCCAACAAACGATAAAAACCGCCCAGCATACCGCCAAGACTGCTCCACGCACGGCGAAAACCGCCATCAAGACAGCAGACCATACGGCAAAGACGGCGCAGGCCACAGCCAGAGCCGCGAGAGCGACCGCCCAGGCCGCCCGCGTCACAGGAAAGGCCACCGCCACCACCGCAAAAGCCGCTGCAAAAGGCGCATCCGCTGCGGCAAAGGCCCTGCTTGCGTCCATTAAGGCGCTGGTGACCGCTATCGCCGCTGGAGGATGGGTTGCCATCCTTGCCATTGTGGTGATCTGCTTGATTGGCCTGATCGTCGCCTCTCCCTTTGGTATTTTCTTTTCTGGTGAGGACAGCGGCACGGGCCAGACCATGCCTACCGTTGTTCGGGAGATCAACTTGGAATACGAGAGCAAGCTGGAAGAAATCGAGAGCAACGCCGCCCATGACCGCTTGGAACTGTCCGGCTCCCGTGCTGTCTGGCCCGAAGTGTTGGCCGTCTATGCCGTGAAAGCTACCACCGACCCGGACAATCCCCAGGAAGTCGCCACGATGGATGATGGGAAAAAAGAACTCCTGAAAGAGATATTTTGGGCCATGAACGAGATCAGCCACCGGACAGAAACCGCGACCACCACCCAAACCGTGGAAACCGATGATGGAAAGGGCAATATCATGGTGGAAGAAGTAGAGGTAACAGCCACGACCCTTTATATTACCGTGACCCACAAAACCGTGGATGAAATGGCGGACATCTACAATTTTACCGCTGACCAGCGAGAGATGCTTGCGGAGTTACTGGCTGAAGAAAGCAACGGTATGTGGAGTGCTGTTCTATACGGCATTGGCACAGGTGATGGGGAGATCGTAACGGTGGCCCTCTCCCAGCTCGGCAATGTAGGCGGTCAGCCCTATTGGTCCTGGTATGGCTTTGAGAGTCGGGTGGACTGGTGCGCCTGCTTTGTTTCCTGGTGCGCCAATGAGTGCGGCTATCTGGACGCTGGCGTGATCCCCAAGTTCGCAAGCTGCTCCATCGGCATCCAGTGGTTCCGGGAGAGAGGGCTGTGGCAGGACGGCAGCTATGAGCCGCGCCCCGGCGACCTGATTTTTTTCGACTGGGACGATGAGGACGAAGGCCAGGACGGAGCGGCAGACCATGTGGGCATCGTGGAAAAGGTGGAGGGCGGGAACGTCTACACCGTGGAAGGCAACTCAGGCAATGCCTGCCGGGAGCGTCAGTACGCCATTGGACACGCTGAGATCTATGGATACGGCACGCCCGCCTATTGATGTATTTTTTCGCCCTGGACTGACCGGAAACAGTTAGTCCAGGGCATCCGTTTAGTTTCTTTTTTAAGCCGCTGTGAAATCAGCCCAGATTTCACAATACATGGCCATCAGGCTATGTATAGAAATGTGCCAGTTCCTAAAGGGTTTTTACGATTGTTCAATAGTCAATCTGGCTCCCAGCTTAAATTAGCACTAACATCATCATTCTGCAAAAAATATATCACTTCATTTACTGCTTCTTCATAAGTAATCAAATCTTTCATTTCATATTCTGAGTCGTAAGAATTTAGCCAAAAAAATAATGCTTTTATCACAATCGTGATATTGACTATTGTGGGGAACTGGGTGCATTGAGCCTAACCCATCTGGGGATGGAAAGTATATCAGGCAGCTTAAGCCCTCTTTAGTTCCTACACCTATTGTCAAAGATTTTTTTGAAAGTGATTCGATTTCAATAATAACAGGTTGTTTGTCTTGGTATTCTTGATTTA
>DBFWXD010000522.1:0-2527 GCA_048215895.1 Eubacteriales bacterium | reverse complement strand
GAGCCTTGCCTTTATCATCAACGTTCCAAACGGCCGGGTCATTACCACCATGTCCCAGGATGAGATGAAAGAGAACATATTTACCAACATTGACGGCGCCGTGATCCTGTGACAAACAGAGGACAGGACCATTTTTGGATGTCCTGGGGGACGTGCGACTGACGGGCCCCCGGCGGCGCGAAACAGAGAACACCAAAAGCAAAGGAGATCTGAAGCATGGCATTGACAGGAGCAATGAGCGCGGGAATTTCCGGGCTGAAGGCACACATGGAGGCATTGAATACAGTGGGCAACAATGTGGCCAATGTAAATACTTATGGCTATAAGCCCGGCCGCGTCACCTTTCGGGAAAGCATCTATTCCACTCAGGCCGCTGGTTCCGCCGGCACAAACATGGTAGGCGGGACCAATCCGCGCCAGACCGGCTATGGATGCAGCATCGGCACCATCGATCTGGATATGACGACCAGCTCTCTGGAGTCCACCGGGATGCCCACCGACTGTTTTATCCAGGGAGATGGTTTTTTCCTGGTGGGGCCTAAGGATGTGGATGTGAACAACGCGGAGGACGCCAAAGCTCTCTCCCTCTCAAGGGTAGGTGATTTCCGATTTGACTCGGATGGATACCTGGTGGACGGCGCGGGCAACGTGGTATATGGCTTCGTGACCTGCAATATGGATGGAGCTGATCAGGCAGATGAGGCCGGTACGAACGGAGATGGGATCAGTACCCAGCTGGTCCCTATCCGCCTGCCTATGAAGGCGGTGGGAGACGCCGCCCAGGGAGATATCAAGCCGGGGGACGCCCTGTTCCCTGGTGTGGATGACACCGGACACAATGTTCCGGCGGAGGAAGGAACGGACGCAGAGAACTCCACCGGTGACTGCATCGCCTATAACAGCCTGAAGATCGACAGCAACGGGCAGGTATCCTGTGTCAACGATGATACCGGGGACCCGGTGGTTGTGGGCTATATTGCACTGGGAAAGGTGACAAACCCCAATGGCCTGGAGCACACCGAGGGCCCTTACTTCACCGCGGGCGACGCAGCAGGGACGCTGACCATCGGAACGGCCAACAGTTCTGTAACGGGATACCTGAACAATCAGGACAAGCTGGGAAATGCGGACCTGGATCCTGAAAACATGCTGGCCGCTGGCAGCAAGACCAGCCTTCAACCTGGCTTTCTGGAGGCATCCGGAACCGATCTGGCCACTGAGTTTGCCAATATGATCGTTTACCAGAGGGGCTATCAGGCCAACACCCGGATCGTCACCGTGACCGACACCATGCTGGAAGAGCTGGTCAACATGAAGCGCTGAGCGCCGCTGGAGTAAACAGATGCCTTCCCCCGCCGGATTCCCGGCGGGGGAAGGCCGGAAGCGAGGAGGCATAATCTTGATCGTATTGCGGAAAATGAATAATGAGCGCTTTTTGGTCAATCACAATCAGATCGAGTGCATCGAGCTGATCCCGGAGTGCAAAATCGTTATGATGAACCATGACTATTATCTGGTCAAGGACACCGTAGAAGAGATCATCCAGAAAATTGCCGACTATAACGCGAAGGTCCAGGACATCCACCGGGAGATCAGTGTTCTGGACAGGCGGAGCTGAGGTGGGGCCGCATCCTGCCTCCCAATAGAGAAAAGAAGGGATACGCGCTATGAATATTGTGTATATCGTCGGCATTGTGATGGCCTTTTTCTTTACTGTGTTTGGAATTGTGGTCGGTTTCGATATGTCGACACTTCAATTCAGCTTCAGTATTGAAAACCTAAAGAACTTTGTGGACCTGTCCAGTATTCTGATCGTCATCGGCGGCACGCTGGCGGTGGTGGTCGCCTGCTATCCCAAGCAGATCAGGTCCCTGCCAAAGCACTTTAAGATCATGCTCCACTCCAACACCTTTGATCCGCAGGTGTATGTGGATCAGCTGACCGAGCTGGCACAGATCGCCAGAAAAAATGGGCTGTTGGCACTGGAAGAGAAGGGGAACGAGCAGGAAAACTCCTTTTTTAAGCAGGCGATCATGCTGGTGGTGGACAACAATGACCCGGAGCGGGTGCGCAGTATCCTGGAAAATGAGATCGAGCAGACCTCCGAGCGGCACCAGGCAGTCATCGCCATGTATGAGCGGGGGTCCAATGCGGCACCGGCCTTTGGCATGATCGGAACTCTGATCGGTCTGATCAATATGCTGAAGAACCTGGATGGAGCGGATATGAACTCCCTGGGGCCTGACATGGCCGTGGCTCTGATCACCACATTTTATGGCTCTCTGCTGGCACATGTGGTATTCAACCCCATTGCCGCCAATCTGACGGCGCGGGATGAGGAGGAGATCCTGTGCCGCCAGATCATCATGGAGGGGATCATGGCCATCCAATCTGGTGAGAATCCCAAGTTCCTGCGGGAGCGGCTGCTGACCTTTATGAATGAGAAGCAGCGGGAAGGCGGAGAGGCGGCAGAGGGAGCCGATGACGGAGGCAAAAAACGCCGGGGAAAAAAGAAATGAGCTTCAGG
>DBFWXD010000521.1:0-2075 GCA_048215895.1 Eubacteriales bacterium | reverse complement strand
GAAGCGCAGTTCCGGGGGCGGGGTGTTGCCTACTGCGCCACCTGCGATGGGGAGTTCTTCACCGGGAAGGATGTCTTTGTGGTGGGCGGCGGCTTCGCTGCGGCGGAGGAGAGCGTGTTCCTGACCAAGTACGCCCGCCATGTGACCATCCTCATCCGGGGAGACGACTTCTCCTGCGCCCAGGCAACAGCGGACGCAGCCAGAAACCACGAGAAGATCATGGTCCTCACCAACACAGAGGTGGAGGAGGTTTCCGGCGACACTGCGCTTCGTTATCTCCGGTACCGAAATACCCAAACCGGTCAAGTGACCAAGCACCACGCGGCGGACGGAGAGACCTTCGGCGTGTTCGTCTTTGCCGGTTATGAGCCGGCCACAGAGCTGGTGCGTGGCTTGGCTGAATTGAATGACCAGGGCTATATCCTCACAGACCGGAGCCAAAAGACGACTGTGGACGGCCTGTACGCTGCGGGCGATGTATGTGTCAAGCCTCTGCGCCAGGTCGTTACCGCCGTGGGAGACGGCGCCCTTGCCGCCACGGAGCTGGAACGCCTGTGCGCTGCCATACAGAAAAAGACCGGCATTTATCCCAAGGCCCCAGTGAGCCGTGCAGAAGAAACGACGGCATCCGCCGAAACAAACAGCACGCTTTTTACGGGGGATATGCTGGCCCAGCTCCATACGGTGTTTGCCCGGATGGCCTCACCTCTGGTTCTGCGGCTGTATCTGGACGAAACGCCTCTTTCGGTCGAACTGAAACAGTATATGGAGGAGCTGGCGGCACAGAGCAGCAAACTCACAACGGAGACAGGAGAGGTCGGAGAGATGGAACACCTGCCCTGCGTCCGGGTTTTCCGGCCAGATGGGAGCTGGACGGGGCTCGCTTTCTACGGAGTCCCCGGCGGCCACGAGTTCACCTCCTTCGTCCTGGGCCTCTACAACGCCGCCGGGCCGGGGCAAGCTCTGGACGAAGATACAAGAGCAGCGATCCAGTCAATCCAGAAACCTATCAAATTAGAGATCCTGGTCTCCCTCTCCTGTACCATGTGCCCAGAGCTGGTAACGGCGGCCCAGCGGATCGCCGCAGAAAATCCGCACATCACCGCCCAAGTCTATGACCTGAATCACTTCCCGGACCTTCGGGAAAAGTATCAGGTCATGAGTGTCCCCTGCTTGATTGTTAATGATGGAGAACAGGTATCGTTTGGAAAGAAGAATATCAGACAGCTGCTGGAGATATTTCAGCGTTAAGTCACTGAGCTACACAGGACATCTTCCTGCACAATTGTGGTTCCACACACCAAAACTCTTACAAACATATTCTTTAATTTCATCATTTACTTTGTTTCTTAACTGACTCCTGTTAGAATTAAAGTCTGCGAAATACGGGTAAAATGAAAGGGTGCGGAGAAAGACCTATATGGTCAATCTCCGCACTCTTTTATGCTTTTCAAAAATATTCCCCAATCCATTCACTGTGTCCGCCAGCTGCGGATGTGCGTTCACAGCTATGCACTATGACTATGAACTTCACTTCCCAGCCGTGGGGATTGCGAACATTCCTCTTTGTCAGCCGCAGGCAGCTTACCTGATTCGGGTGTTGAGCGCCTCATCAAGATAGATGCGCCGCCCATTGCTCACACGGACAAAAGCCCGCCCGCCTGGAGTATGTTGGATTTTATAGCTTTTTGCAATTTGTTCCCGCTGTATGCCGGCATACAGCACCATAAGGCGGTCACTGTCGTTCGGGTCGCTCCAAAGCTCATCCCCTGTGATGCCGAGCGAATAGTAGTATACATTTCCCATTTCAAATCCTCAAATACAGATGATTTTTAAAGTTCACTACTTGATACAGACAGCGGCTTACAGGAGGAAGCATATATCTACATTCGGTAAACCGTTAAAAAAAGCCATCCGCCTACACTAGAAAAGTCTGACCCTCAATGTGGTTTTTTACAATACATAGAAAGAACTATTGAAGCAGTCAACCAGATTGTACGCCATTACAGCGGTTTTATTGCCAGCCGTTCCATGCGTCCCATGAAAGACGAATATGGGAATACCCACATGGTTGT
>DBFWXD010000520.1:0-5251 GCA_048215895.1 Eubacteriales bacterium | reverse complement strand
AGGCACGTCGGAGAAGGAGGTGGTGATCTCCACATCCTTGTCCAGCAGCAGGGCGTAGAACATCTGGGCCACCTCAGCGCGGGTCATGTTTCGGTCGGTGCCGAAGGTGCCGTCGGGATAGCCGCTGAGATAGGCGGTGTGGTTCACCGTATCCAGCCAGCGGGACACGCCGGTGTCCACAGGCTGCTTCTCATCCCCGCTCCACTTGGCGTAAAGGGTAACCATGCTCTTGTCCACCTTGACGTCTCCAGTAACACGCTGGGTCAGGCGCAGATCCCAATACCAGCCCTCGAAGGTATAGCCCTCGCGGACGGGTACGGGCAGATCCTCATAATCCTTGGTCCAGCTTTGGCTCTTGGTTTCGGTAGACAGGTGCTTGCCGCCATTGGTCACATAGTGGAGGGTGTAGTCGTCGTCCTCGCTGCCCGGATAAGTGGGGTCGCCGGGATCGACGGTGCCGGCTTTCTGCTCATACACCAGCACAAAGGGCGAGAAGGACTCGGCCTCAAACTTGATGTACTGCATTCCGTTGACGGTCTCCAGTGTGGCAGGAACCACGTCGGGCCCGTTTTTCTCCAGCTCAGCACTCAGGTTATCATAATTTCGGTCCAGTCCATCAAAGTGTACCACGTAGAACGCCTTTCCGCTGTCCATGCCGTCGGGTACCTTCCAATAGACATCCAGGGACTGGTCTTCACCCAAGGTCAGGTAAGCGTTGCCGTTCTTGGTGTCCACCAGGTCCATATACTGCTGGTCATAAGTATAGTTCCCTGCGGGAATCGTCTCGCTCATGTTGCTCTGAATATAGGAGGCCAGCACACCCTTGTCTAGAACCTGATCCACCAGCAGTCTTACGCCTGTGGTGTCCGCCAGCTCCACATTGCTGCCGTTGACATAGTAGTTCAGGCCCGTGTCAGGCGCCACCACAGAAATGGTGCTGCCGGCGAGGGCAGTCTCGTCCGAAAGAATTTCCGTCGTGGTGTCCGCACCAGTCAGACCGCGCACTACCAGATTGCCAGCATCACTGTTGACTCCGCAGGTTACAACCTTTCCGCTGGGCAGCTCCAGCTCGGCCACAATCAACTGGGGATCAAGTCCGCCGGAATAGACGCTCATCTTATACGCCTTATACTGCTCGGCCATATTGGGAGTGAACTGGTCGTCGCTGATAATCTCTTCGCCGGGATTTTCCGGATCGGTCAGCTTCAGCCGGATGGGAATATCCTTGCCATTCTCATCGACACCCGCATTGAGACGGTAAATGTAGCGGGTACGTTCCTCGTTGGCTACATTGGTGCTGTGCTCCTCTGTGCCGTAAAGCTCAAACGTCCAGGTTCTCGTGACGGTGCCGTTCTCATACTTGAGGGTGAGGATACCGGACAGGTCGGCCGCATTTGCATTGCCGCCCAGTTCATTGTTGAACTCTTCCGGCAGGGTGATGTAGTAGCCGGGCTCGGGGATACCGTTTGCCACGGTGGTCGTGTTGCCCACAGCGTCTACGACACCGGTATAGCCCTCGCCGCCGGTATAGATGGTGATGTCAGCGGGGGTGATGGTAACACTGGAGACCAGCTCCGTTACCACCAGGTTGGAAGGAACATAGACCAGTTCCGAATCATCGCTGAGCGGAATCGTGGCAGAGAAACTGCCCACAGCAGACAGCTTCATGCCAACCACATAGTCGCGCTCGTTCAGCTCACCGGTAAAGCGAATGGTGGTTGTGCTGTTGGCTGCGTTCTCCCAGCCGTCCTTCAGCGTGCAGCGGACGGTAAAGACTCCATCGCTCTCATATCTGACCTCTTTTGTCTCAAAGACCTCGCTGTCCATCACGACCTTGGAGAGGTCCACATTCAGCTTGGAATCCACATTTACCTGGAAGCAAATGTCGTTCAGATCACCATTTGCCAGAATCGCCGCCTTAAGGTCGGGGCTCAGAGCATAAGTAGTGGTATAATCGATGGCATACGTTCCATCCTGCATATTGCCATCCGACAAAACTGCAGGGGCGCTCAGGGTCATGTTGCCATACTCTTTGCTGGGCTGGGCCAGACCCACTGCATATCCCAAGGCATTGCCGGGAAGGTTAAAGCTGATTTCGCCATTGCTGTCCACTTTGGCGGCCATCAGCTGAACCGGAGCATTTTCCGCGGGTGCGCCCTTCTCATCGGTCTCCTGAATCAGAACATAGACGTACTTCTCCGCTGCAAATACAGATTTATCATCCATGTTCACCGTGACCGCAGTTCCCTGCTCATTCTGTGCCCAGAATGTGGCAAAGACCTGGTTCCCGCCGCAGTATTCCTCGGCTGCCTTATTCAGTTCCGCCACCGAACGAGGATCGCTTTCGACCTTCTGGTCCGGCTGGGAATAGCTGCCCTGATTATCATTGGCGTTGCCCAGTTTCGTATTGGCATCCACCGTCACGGTCTTCCCGTCCTGGACAAAATACACTTCGTTGAAGCCGTTTTCGGGGACCAGCAAATAGCTGTAAATGCTGGGAACTTTCTGCCCCTTGGTTGCGATGATAATGTTGTAGGGTGCAGTGTTGTCAGTGATCGTTCCACCCTGAAGCTCAAACACAGAGCATCTCTTCCAGGATCCACTGGAAAAACCAAACAGGCCGCCATTTTCCACCGTATTGTCGGAAATGGTTCCGCCTTCCATGTGGAAGCAGTTTCCTTCCCCGAAGGTGGTAATCAGGGCACCGTTTGCCACGGTGTTTCTGCAAATCTCACTGCCCTCTTGCATGATAATGTTGCGGTTGGCGCCAAAGTTGAATACGCCGCCTTCCCCGGTGACGACATTGTCGTTGACCTTGGCTCCGTCATACAACGTTACGTTATATCCGCCGTTTTGGCCGTTAAACACGCTATACTTGCAGGTGTTACCGCTCACATTACCATAGATGTTCAGGTCATTGCCCGCCGTGTTGTGATAGCACAGCTGTTTGCATGTATTCCCCGTAATCGAGGCTTTGGGACCAATATCAAACGCCAGGTTGGTGTTAACCGCATAAATCAGAGATGTCTGGACAGAGCATCCGGTAATCGTACCGTAAAGGTCAAAGTCAAAATAGGTGATCTGGCCGCTTTCTTTGTCTTGGATCTTGTCGGGGGTGGCATAGATCAGGCCACCTTCACTATCAACTGCTCCTGTATTATTACAGGAACGGATAATTCCACTTTCAGCCAACTCAAAGGAGCTGTTTTCTGCATAAATGACCGAGCTGTTCTGAAGATCCGGGTTGACTTCTTCAATCAGTCCGCCCACAGTGCCGTCCGCGCCTCCGCGCAGATGCAGGGCAACACCCCTGCCACCGTTCCACATATCCACATCCGACTTGATATTGCGGATTTCGCCGTTGATTGTTACAGTGCCGCCCTCCACATAGAAAGCGCGCCCTACGACATCATGGATCGTGCCGCCGTACATATCCGCATTGGTACCTTGTACCCACACGGCGCCGGCAGGACCCACGCTTCCATCAGGACCCTTTTCCCGGTCGGTCACAACGCCATTTTCATCATAAATGGAGCTGTTGGCGTACATCTCCAGCTTGGCTCCGCTGGTAACACGCACCGCAGACATACCGCCGTAATTTTTCAGCTCAGCTCCGCTGTCCAGAATGATTTTTGCGGAGTCCTTTCCGAGACCATAGGCCGCAACAATCGCGTCCTGAACGATTTGCGTATTGTCGTCAGGCCCTCCTGTACTGCTGGCCTGGGCAAAAATTGTGCCCTCATGCTTTCCGCCATCATCCAGCACGATATTGCGAAGCGTAACAGAAGAATCTTTCCCGCCGGTCGTCACTTCGATCATAGCGGGATTATACCAGCTGCGGGGGTCAAGTGCTGTGGCAAACCCATCACCACGAGAAATAGTATAAGTAGCCCCATTTCCGCTGGTAATGGTGATGCGCTTGTCGGTAACCCGCGCGAGACTATGGCTCTCCAGATCGGACATAACATATATGGTATCCCCGTCCTGGGCAATGCTCACTGCCTTTTCCAGGGTTGCCACCGCAGCGTCCGCGGTCAGGCCATCCTTTTCATCACTGCCGCTTGCAGCTACATAGATACTGCGTCCCGATTCCGGCTCGGTGGGAGCAAGCAAATCGGGGTTCTGTACCTCCGGCTCTGCCCCTACGCAGCCTGCAATGTCCTCCATGCACACAGCGCACTGCTCGTTCGCCGCACCTTCGGTGCACAGGGTCTCGCAGGTGCACACGGGCGCTTCCGGCTGGGGAGCCTCGCCGGTGCAGGCAGCAAGGTCTGCCATGCAGGCCTCACACAGCTCGTTGACCGCACCTTCGGTGCACAGGATCTCGCAGGTGCACTCGGGCGCTTCCGGCTGGGGAGCCTCTCCGGTGCAGGCCGCAAGGTCTGCCATGCAGGCCTCGCACAGCTCGTTAGCCGCACCTTCGGTGCACAGGATCTCGCAGGTGCACTCGGGCGCTTCCGGCTGGGAAACCTCTCCCGCGCAGGCAGCAGGGTCCGTCATGCACACAGCGCACTGCTCATTTTTCTCCTCATCGGTACAACGTGTCGTGCAAGTACAAGTTTCGTTGGGCACAGGATCACCAGGGTCTGCCGCCAACACGCTGGCGGGCATCAGCCCTGTCAGCAGACATAGTGCCAAACAGGTTGCCAGCAATCGTTTCTTCATACTGTTTTCTCCTCCCAATTTCGATCGCCCATCCGGGCACGGACAGCAAGCTTGGCCTTTGCTTCTTCCGCTCCTGCACCGCTGTCCAGGCACAGGGGCGGTTTGAGCGGGCATTTGTCATTCTCCCTTAGCCCGGCCACTGTCACATTTCTTATACATTCCGCCCCCTCTCTACTGCCGGCATAATGGATTATGCTTTCCGTTCTCCTTCGCAAGCTGATCCCCTGCCGGCACTTTTCCTTTTCCCGCGTGAAGTGTAAAGAGGGCACAAAGGCCGGCGAGGCCTAGTTCCTCGCCGGCCTTTTGCCATGCTACGGTTTCTTAAACTTTACACAGGGTCCACTTACTTGCCTTCCATCAGGCGGCTCCAGCTCTCCACTCCGCCATCCACGGAATACTTGTGGGAGTTGGTGGCCTCCATGACAGTGTAGTAGGCCCAGTGGTTGGAAGTCAGGTCTGCAAAGCTGGTCAGCTCGTCCGCGTTGCGGTCGATGTAGCGCTGGTCAGCCGCACGGCCCAGCATGTTGTTGACAATGACACACACCTCAGCCCGGGTGATCTTGTTGTCGGGACGGAAGGTGTTGTC
>DBFWXD010000052.1:0-5349 GCA_048215895.1 Eubacteriales bacterium | reverse complement strand
TTGCTTAGCGACTTGAGCGCAACTACTCGAATAGCCAGCAGGGGTCTGACAAGACCTCAGCTTTGCTATACCCTTTCTGAGACATCTTTTCTCTTCACCACCATTCATTTTGTGGGTTGACACTTAATAGTTAATCTTTCTATATGGAAAACAAAACGGTGTAGGTTATTTAGAGATCCAGTTCCAGCAGAACAGGACAGTGGTCGCTGCCCTCAACGGTGGAGAGAATTTCCGCCCGCTTGATTTTGTCCCGCAGCCGGTCGGAGATGATAAAGTAGTCGATGCGCCATCCGGCGTTGTTCTTCCTGGCGTTGAAGCGGTAGGACCACCAGGAGTAGGCCCCCGTTACATCAGGGTAGAGATAGCGGAAGGAGTCGGTAAAGCCGGAGGAGAGCAGGGTGGTCATCTTTTCCCGCTCCTGGTCGGAGAATCCGGCGTTCATGCGGTTGGTCTTGGGGTTTTTCAGGTCAATTTCCTCGTGGGCCACATTCAGGTCTCCGCAGTAAATGACCGGCTTGACCTTGTCCAGGGACATGAGGTACTCCCGCAGGTCGTCCTCCCACTGCATGCGGTAGTCCAGCCGCTTGAGTCCGTCCTGGGCGTTGGGGGTGTAGCAGCACACCAGATAGAAAGACTCATATTCCAGAGTAATGAGCCGCCCCTCGTGGTCGTGGATGTCCTTGTCCATGCCATAGGCCACAGCGAGCGGTATGTGGGGGGTGAAGACGGCGGTGCCGGAGTAGCCCTTTTTCTCTGCCGAGTTCCAGTACTCCAAAATGCCCTCTCCCAGGGGGACGTCTGCCTGCCCCTGCTCCATCTTGGTCTCCTGCAGACACAGAAAGTCGGGCATCTGGCTCTGGTAAAAGTCCAGAAAGCCCTTTTTCATACAGGCCCGCAGGCCGTTTACATTCCAGGAAATGAATTTCATAAGCCGCTCCTCTGCATTCCGGTGTGACCGGTTTTGTCCCATTATACTCACGGGCGGGATTTTTGGCAAGAAAAACCCGGAATGGAGCGCAAAAACCGGCCGCCGCCGTTGCGTTTCCCGCCGGGATTTTGTATAATACTATCTATTGAATTGCCTGCCCTGCTTTTGCGGCAGGGAACAGGCCGATTTCCTGACCCACAGAGTTGGGCCATGGAATCCAGAGAACAAGGAGTGTCCATTATGAGAGAAATTATTCTGCCCCAGGGCTATACCCCCCTGTTATCCATTTATGAAACCCAAAAGGCCATCGACCTTCTCAAGCGGCTGTTTGCCGACAAGCTCTCCGGAGCTCTGCGGCTGCACCGTGTGTCCGCCCCGCTGTTTGTGGCGGCCTCCTCTGGCCTCAACGACGACCTGAACGGTGTGGAGCGGCCGGTGTCCTTTGACATCAACGGCGTGGAGGGGGATGCGGTCATCGTCCACTCCCTGGCCAAGTGGAAGCGTCTGGCCCTGAAGCGCTACCAGTTCCAGGTGGGCGAGGGCCTGTATACCGACATGAACGCCATCCGCCGGGATGAGGAGCTGGACATCCTCCACTCCGCCTATGTGGATCAGTGGGACTGGGAGAAAATTATTGCCCGGGAGGAGCGCAACCCGGAGTTTTTGAAGGCGACGGTTCGCTCCATTGTGGGCGCTCTGGCCGACACCCAGAACTTCCTGCGTACGGTGTTCCCCCAGCTGTGTGTGCTGCCCCAGATGTCCACCGAGGTGACCTTTGTGACCGCTCAGGAGCTGGAGGACCTGTTCCCCGATCTTACCCCCAAGGAGCGGGAGCACGCCTTTGTGAAGGATCACCCCACCACATTCCTTATGGGCATTGGCGGCAAGCTTCGCTCCGGTAAGCCCCATGACGGCCGGGCCCCCGACTATGACGACTGGGATCTGAACGGCGATCTGTTGGTGTGGGACAGCATTGGAAAGCGCTCCTTTGAGCTGTCCTCCATGGGCATCCGGGTGGACGAGGAGAGCCTGGCGCGGCAGCTGAAGCTGGCCGGCTGTGAGAACCGCCGGGAGCTGCTCTTCCACAAGATGCTGCTGAATGGGGAGCTGCCCCTGACCATGGGCGGCGGTATCGGCCAGTCCCGGGTGTCCATGCTGCTGCTGGGCAAGGCCCACATCGGTGAGGTGCAGTCCTCCCTGTGGGATGAGGCCAACATCAAGGCCTGCGAGGACGCGGGGATCATTCTGCTGTAATGGCGGTGCCCGTTACCATTTCCCATGTGGACACCGACGAGGTGCTGCGGTACATGGGCTGTCCGCCGGAGAAGGCGGACGGGCAGCTGCGGGCGCTGGTGGAGCGGTGCGCAGGAGAACTGCTGGCTGTGATCCGGCCCCGCTGGGCCTGGCGGGAGGTGTCTCTGAGCCGGGAGGACGCAGGCGTGCGGCTGGAAAGCGGACTTCTGCTCCCAGGGGAGGACCTGAAACGCCACCTGTCTGGCTGCCGCCGGGCGGCGGTGTTCTGCGCCACGCTGGGTGCGGAGACCGATACCTTGATTCGCCGGGCGGAGCAGCGGGATATGAGCCGGGCCCTTACGTTGGACTGCTGTGCCTCTGCGGCGGTGGAGGAGCTGTGCGACCAGATTGAGCTGGAGCTCCAGGGCAGGTTCCCGGGCTGCTTCTTCCCGTACCGCTTCAGCCCTGGGTATGGCGATTTGCCCCTGGAGGTTCAGGGAGAACTGCTGGAGCTGTTGGACGCTCCCAGACGGGTGGGACTTTGTGCCAACGAGAGCTCCCTGCTCACGCCCCGCAAGTCGGTGACTGCCATCTTGGGCATATCAGAGAACGAATTGGAAGCAACACACCGCAGCTGCCTGGGCTGTCCCGCCCGGGAGGGCTGCCAGTATCGAAAGGCGGGAGGACACTGTGGACTTTAAAGCGCTGCTGCGGGGGAAAACCCCTGTGATTCTGGACGGAGGCATGGGCACTATGCTTCAGGCCAAGGGGCTGAAGCTGGGGGAATACCCGGAGCTGGCCGCTTTGGAGCACCCGGATTGGGTGAAGGATATCCACCGCTCCTATGTGGAGGCGGGGGCCCAGATCCTGTGCGCCAACACCTTTGGCGCCAACCGGGAGAAGCTGCGCCGTACGGGCAAGACGGTGGAGGAGGTCATCCCCGCTTCCATTGCCCTGGCCAAGGAGGCCGCAGCCGGCCGGGCCCTGGTGGCCCTGGACATGGGCCCCACAGGGCAGCTGCTGGAGCCCACGGGCTCGCTGGATTTTGAGACGGCCGTGGAGATCTTTGCTCAGGAGGTGCGCGCCGCCGTCAAGGCCGGAGCGGACCTGGTCATGATCGAGACCATGACCGACCTTCAGGAGTGCCGGGCTGCTCTGCTGGCGGTCAAGGAGAACAGCGACCTGCCTGTGATGGTCTCCCTCACCTATGAGGAGCGGGGGCGGACCTTCCTGGGCCATTCTCCCGCTGCCGCCGCCCTGACTCTGGAGGGTATGGGAGCGGATGTGATCGGGGTAAACTGCTCCCTGGGGCCCAAGGAGATGCCGCCGCTGGTGGAGGAGCTTCGCCGCTGGACCACCCTGCCCATTTCCATCAAGCCCAACGCTGGCCTGCCTGACCCGGGGGGCGCGGGCTATGACATCACCCCCCAGGAGTTTGCCTCTGCCATGGCAGAGCTTACTGAGCTGGGCGTCCGGTTCTACGGGGGCTGCTGCGGCACCACCCCGGAGTACATTGCTCTGCTGAGCAAGGCACTGGAGGACCGGACCATTCAGGAGCGTGAAAGCGCCCCGATTCCTGCCGCCGTGTGCAGCCCCAACACCGTGGTGCCCATCGACCGGGTGCGGGTCATCGGCGAGCGCATCAACCCCACGGGGAAGAAGCTGATGAAGGAAGCCCTGCGCCGGGGAGATGTGGACTTCATGCTGGGCCAGGCCTTAGAGCAGATGGAGGCTGGGGCGGACATTCTGGATGTGAATGTGGGCCTTCCGGAGATTGATGAGGGAGAGATGATGGTCCGGGTAGTCAAGGCCCTCCAGGGGGTTACCGACGCCCCCCTCCAGCTGGACACCACCCGGCCCGAGGTGCTGGAGAAGGCCCTGCGGGTCTATTGCGGCAAGGCAATTGTCAACTCGGTAAACGGGGACAAGGAGACCATGGAGGCCATTCTTCCTCTGGTGAAAAAATACGGCGCCGCCGTGGTGGGCCTGACCCTGGACAAAGAGGGCATTCCCAAAACCACCCAGGCCCGTATGGACATTGCCCAGCGGATTCTGGAGACCGCCCTGTCCTATGGCATTCGGCGGGAGGATGTGTACATCGACTGCCTGACCCTCACGGTCTCCGCCGAGCAGGAGGGGGCCGCCCAGACGCTGGAGGCCCTGCGCCGGGTTCACAGTGAGCTGGGGCTTAAGACCGTGCTGGGGGTGTCCAACATCTCCTTTGGCCTGCCCGCCCGGCCCCTCATCAACCAGAATTTCCTCACCATGGCCATGACCTGCGGCCTGGATCTGCCCATCATCAACCCCAACATGGGGGAGATGATGGCGGCGGTGCGCAGTTACCACTTGCTGATGAACATTGACAAGGAGGCCCGGGACTTTATTGCCGCCTATGGCGGGGCCACCATTTCCACCTCCATTACCGCCGGAGTGGGCCAGCCGGTCGCAGCCCCGGGAGGAAGCGAGCGGAGCCTGGGTCAGATTGTGGAGTCCGGCCTCCGGGGTGAGGCAGGGGAGTGTACCCGTAAGCTGCTGGAGACGACCGAGCCCATGACCATCGTGGACGATATTCTCATCCCCGCGCTGGACAAGGTGGGCGCTGACTTTGAGGCGGGACGTGTGTTCCTGCCCCAGCTTATCCAGTCTGCCGGAGCGGCGCAGGCTGCCTTTGAGGTCATCCGCCAGACCATGCCCGCCCAGGCGGAAGGAGAGGTGGGGAAAGCCCCCATCGTCCTGGCCACCGTGAAGGGGGACATCCACGACATCGGCAAAAACATTGTCAAGGTGCTGCTGGAGAACTACGGCTACCCGGTCATTGACCTGGGTAAGGATGTGGACCCGGAGGAAGTCGTTCGGGCGGCGGAAAAGTACGGTGCCCCTCTGGTGGGACTGTCCGCCCTGATGACTACCACCCTGCACAGCATGGAACAGACCATCGCCCTGCTGCACAAGGCGAACCTGCCCTGTAAAGTGGTGGTAGGGGGAGCGGTGCTTACGGCGGAGTACGCCAAGCAAATCGGCGCCGATTTCTATGCCAAGGATGCCAAGCAGAGCGTGGACGTAGCCCGACAGGTAATTGGGTAACGGTTTTTAGAACGAAAATGAAATCCCTCTCCGATTTCCGGTGAAATCGGAGAGGGATTTTTCCTGCGTTGCTATTTCCCACGGCCTCTGTTATAATGGGGGAA
>DBFWXD010000519.1:0-3213 GCA_048215895.1 Eubacteriales bacterium | reverse complement strand
GCTGGCCTTCCACGACAATCCCGAGGACGCAGCCTGGATCAAAAACAATCTGGATGAGGTAGCGCGGATTCTGGTGCTGGCGCTCACCGAATATTTTGACATTCCCTTCTTTGAGACGGAAAACCGCCGTTCCGGGGTGGTGGATGTGAACTGGGGCAAGCTCAATATCCGGGCCCGTCCCACCACCGAATCCTCCATCCTGGCCCAGGCCCCCGACGGCGCCCCCATCACCATCCTTAACACCGCAAACGGCTGGCATTTGGTAAACTTCAATGGCACCATCGGCTACGCCAATGCCGACTACATCACCTTACTCTAAGGAGGCGCTCTCATGGACATTCATGTGGTACAGCCCGGCGACACCCTCTATCGCCTGGCCCGGCAATATGGCGTCCCCATGGACCGCCTTCTTCACGACAACCAGCTTCCGAACCCCTCCCAGCTGGTGGTGGGCCAGACCATCGTGATCCGCTACCCTGCCCTCACCTACACCGTGAAGGAGGGGGACACCCTATGGTCCATTGCCCAGGCCCACGCCTCCACCGTCCGCGCCCTGCTGCGCAACAACCCCAACCTCCAGGGCAAGGACCTGATCTATCCCGGCCAGGTGCTGGTCATTCAATATCAAGACCGCCCCCAGGGCTCCCTCGTCGTCAACAGCTACGCCTACCCGTGGATTGACCGCTCTCTGCTCACCGCAACGCTCCCCTATCTCTCCCAGCTCACCCCCTTTGCCCACCGCTTTACCAGCGACGGCGCGCTGATTTCTCTCCAGGATGAGGCCCTGATCTCCGCCGCACTCCAGTCCGGGGTGGCACCGCTTTTGTGCCTTGCCAACCTGGATGAGAACGACCGCTTTTCCAGCCAGCTGGTCCATCAGCTGCTGAGCAGCGACACGGCCCAGGCCCGGCTGATTTCCGCCCTGGCGGAGGAGGCCCAGCGCAAGGGATATCGAGGGGTAGACGTGGACTTTGAGTATGTCTACGGCCAAGATGCGACGGCCTATGCCGCCTTCCTGTCCCGCCTTCGGGAGGCCCTCGCCCCAAAGGGGCTGCCCCTCTCCGTAGCTCTAGCGGCCAAGACCCGGGATGACCAGCCCGGGCGGCTCTATGAGGGCCACGACTACGGCCTTATCGCCAAAGCGGTGGACTACGCCCTGCTCATGACCTACGACTGGGGTTATGTCAGCGGCCCGCCCATGGCTGTGGCTCCCCTGCCTCAGGTGCGGGAGGTGGTCGCCTACGCCCTGACCCACTTCAAACCGGAGCAGCTCTATCTGGGCATTCCCAACTACGGCTACGACTGGCCCACCCCCTTCCGGGAGGGAAACCAAGGGGTATCGGTGGGAAATCAGCAGGCGGTCCGCCTGGCCTGGGACCATCACGCCGCCATCCGCTTTGATGAAACCGCCCAGGCCCCCTGGTTCCGGTATGTGAATGAAAACGGGCAGGAGCGGGAAGTGTGGTTTGAAGACGCCCGGAGCATTCAGGCCAAACTCAAACTGGCTCTGGAGTTTGGTCTTCACGGGGTGGGCTACTGGAATCTGGACCGTCCCTTCCCCCAGAACTGGGTGGTGCTCGCCTCCACGGCCAACCCGGCAGCCCTGCTGTAAGTTGGAGAAAGGGGCTGGATTTTCCCGGTGGGGTGTAGTACAATAGCCCCAACGTTGTTACAAAGGAGGACATCTCTATGTCTGTTACCGTTGGTTTGAAAGGCCGGGCTGAGACCCTGGTCAGCGATCAGAATACCGCCCAGGCCGCCTGCTCCGGGGCCCTGCCCGTGTTCGGCACCCCCTTTATGTGCGCCCTGATGGAAGAGGCCGCCTGGAAGTCCATCGCCCCCTACCTGGAAGAGGGCCAGAGCACCGTGGGCACCAAGCTGGACATCACCCACGACTCCGCCACCCCCGTGGGCATGAAGGTCTGGGCCGAGAGCGAGGTCACAGAGGTAGACGGCAAGCGTCTGGTGCTGAAGGTGGCCGCCTATGACGAAAAGGGCCTCATTGGTCAGGGTACCCACGAGCGGTTCATCATCACCAACGAGCGCTTCCTGGCCAAAACCGCCAAGAAGCTGGAGGGCTGAGAAATGTCCATCGAACGGGTAAGAGACTACTTCCGTCCCCTGGGCCGGGAGGGCGACATTCTGGAATTTCCCGTGTCCAGCGCCACGGTGGAGCTGGCCGCCCAGGCGGTTGGTGTGATTCCCGCCCGGATTGCCAAGACCCTCTCCTTCCTGGTGGAGGACAAGTGCGTGCTGATTGTGGCCGCCGGAGACGCCAAAATCGACAACAGCAAGTATAAGCACCTCTTCCACACAAAGGCCAAAATGCTCACCCCCGAGCAGGCCGTGGAAATGACCGGCCATGCGGTAGGCGGCGTGTGCCCCTTTGCCAATCCCGACGGGGTGGAGACCTATCTGGACGTCTCCCTCCAGCGTTTTGACACCGTTTTCCCCGCCGCTGGCAGCTCCAACTCCGCCATTGAGCTTACCTGTGACGAGCTGGAGCAGTACTCCCACAGCCGAGGCTGGGTGGATGTCTGCAAAGCCTGGCAGGACGAATAACGAAAACCCACGGAAAGCTTGCCGCTCTCCGTGGGTTTTTTCTATGCAAATTTGGCTGTTTTCAGGATGATGACCGCAGCCAGTGCGGTAATTGCCTCGGTTACCGGGGCGCTCAGCCACACCCCATCCATGCCCCAGATTCGGGACATGAGCATAGCCAGCGGGACAATGAGCACAAAGCCCCGGAGGATGGACACAGCAAAGCCCGCCCGGGGGCGGTCCATGGAGGAAAAGAACACCGCCGTCACCACATTAAAGCCCGCAAAGAAGAAGGCGATAAAGTAGAGATGAAGCCCCCGCACGGCAATCTCCTGCAAGAGCGGGTCCTTCTCCCGGTTGAAGGCCGCCACGATGGGGTCATCCAGCGCCACAGCCAGAACATAGACACCCACCGCCAGCACCGCCGCTACCACCAGGGCGTAGCGGTATACCGTATGGACACAGTGGGTCTCCTTTCTGCCCCAGGCGGCACTGACCAGCGGCTGGATGCCCTGGCCCAGGCCGGTAAACAGGGCCAGCACCACCAGATAAATGTTGGCCACCACACCATAGCCCGCCACGCCCAGATTTCCGGCCAGGTCCAGAATGATGAGGTTAAACAAAATGAGCACCAGACCGGAGGACAACTCCGAAATGAGCGAGGGGCAGCCC
>DBFWXD010000518.1:0-3319 GCA_048215895.1 Eubacteriales bacterium | reverse complement strand
AGGAAGCCTCCAGCACCAGCGCGGTAAGCAGCTTCACATATTCCTCTTCCGGCATGGAGCACAGCTTCTCCAGTGCCAGATCAAAAGCCTCGCCCAAAACCTCCTGCTTGGCGGCAAGCTCCAGCTTGCGTCCTTCCATGCCGGCGGCGGACTGCAGCCGCTCCAGCCGCTCTTGGGCGGCTTTCTTGCCCCGGGCCAGGGTGTCGGCGGTCTCTTTCTCCGCCTGGGCCTGAGCCTGGGCGAGAATCTCATCCACCTGTGCCTGGGTTTCCCGCTCCAGACGGCTCACTTCCGCCTGGGCGTCCTGGGCAATTTTGGCGGTAATTTTTTCAATTCCTTCCATTGGCGGATTCCTTTCTTGCGCCTTACGCGCTGATGTTGATGATCATCAGCATAGAGGCCAGCAGAGACAGGATGGCGTAGAACTCCACGGTGATACAAAGGACCATGCCCTTGGACCAGTCATCGGGCTTCTTGGCCAGAATGTTGATGGAACCGGCAGCCACGCGGCCCTGAGCGATGGCGGAGAACAGGCCGCCCAGCGCCATGGGCAGACAAGCCACAAAGTACTGCATACCCTGGGCAACCGTCAGGTCAGGCAGAGTGCCGGACAGCAGGCCCATGCGGAACACGGCGAAGAACCACACCACCAGACCGTACAGGCCCTGGGTACCGGGGATAACCTGAAGAATCATGACCTTACCGAACTTGCTGGGGTCCTCGCACAGAAGGCCGGTGCCCGCCTCGCCGGCAATGCCGGTGCCTTTGGCGGAGCCAATGCCGCTGAGCACCGCCGCCAGACCTGCGCCCAGAAGGGCCAGGGCCAGGCCTCCGATGCTGCCCAGGAAGGTCAAGCTCTGCTGAATTGCCACCAATTGATTCATGTCCATAGACTCCATAGTGTCGTCCTCCTCTTTTATTTGACGATGTTATAGTATTTTGTATTTAGATCCAGGGGACGGAAGGGCTTTCCGCCGTCCTGGTAGAATTTCCCGAAATACTCCAGACACTGAAGTCTCAGGTCGTGGACATAGCAGCCCAGAAGGTTCAGGGCGAAGTTCAGGGCGTTGCCCACAAAGGAGATCAGGATAAAGATGACGATGTTTCCGGGAATGGCTCCCAGGGTGTTGAACACCTGGGCAATGACCGAGCCGGCCAGCATCAGGGCCATCAGACGGGAATAGGAGAGGATATCGCCGAAATAACCGGTGATGTGGTTATAGAGCGAACCGAAAATTCCGGTGATCTTTCCAAAGCCCGTACCTGTAATAACAGGACCGGCTACCACCATAACGCCGCCCAGAATGAGCACCAGGTTGGTGACACCCAGAATGGCCAGGGCCGCTCCGGCAAAGACCACCCACCAGGTGACCTCCTCCCAGATGGCATCCATCACCTGGCCGTCCCGCAGCTTCTTATAGAAGCTGATGGCCATACCGGTGAGGATCTGGACAAAGCCCAGGCACATGGCCCCCACCAGGATCATCATGGTGTCCTCCAGGGGAGTAAAGAGGGCAGGCAGGGCAAAGGTGCTGTTGGGATTGATGAGCTTCATCAGCTGGGGCAGGAAGTCGCCGAAGAAGCCTCCGGTGATCGCACCCATGATAAAAGTACTGATTCCGCACAACACCAGCAGTCCGCACAGGTGACCCATGGTGCCTGTGGGCTTTTTCTTCCACAGCACCAGCGACCCGATGAGGAACATCAAAAGTCCGTACCCCATGTCCGCCATCATAATCCCGTAGAAGAGGATAAAGAAGGGGGCCATCAGGGGGTTGGGGTCCAGAGAGCCGTAGGCGGGCAGAGAATACATCTCCGTCACCATGTTCAGCGGTCTGGTCAGCGGGCTGTTTTTCAGCTTCACCGGCACCTGGGGGTAATCCTCCTGGGCGGGATCTTCCACTTCATAGGCGCAGGGGTAGGCGCTCAGCGCCTGCTTGAGCTGCGGCCAGCTCTCCGCCGGTACCCAGCCTTCCAGCAGGAAGGTTTTTCCCGTGTTCAGAAGTCTTCCACGGGACTCCTCCCGGTTGGCATTGACCTGAGCCAGGTCGGACAAACGCTGGACCGCGGAGCGGCTGCCGCCCATTCCGGCCAGCTTCGCTTCGATTTCCTCCCGCTCCTGGGCCAGTCGTTCCAGCTCCTGGGTAATGCGCTGGTCGTTCTCCTGTGCGGTCCCTGTCCACTCCCGCAGGTTGGCTCGGGACCACCCCAACTCTTTCAGAGCATCCAGTCCCTGCTGGGCCTGGGAATCATGGCAGACAAACAGGCAGTAGCGCCAATCGGGATCGGCAGATACCTGGCTGAGCTGGGCCAGATCCCCCACCTCCCCCAGAGCCTGCTGAGCCTGCTCCAGGGAAACGGCTGCGGGCAAGGTACCCAGCTGAATGGTCACCTGGTTGGTGGAGCTGGTCTCCAGCGGCAAGTCCAGCTCCAACCAGGGAGCCAGCACCGTGCGCTGGGCGGCCAGTTTCCCTTCCTCGGCATGGATGGCACTCAGACGAGCATCCAGCCCATTGATCTCCGCCACACAGCCCCGGGCCTTTTGGGCCTCGCTCTCATCAAAGAGTTCTTTCTCGGCCACTTCAGGCTTCGGAGAGAGAAAGCCGCCCTTGGCAGGGGCACTGCGCTTGAGCACACCCAGCGCCCGTTCCGCCTGGCTTTGCTCCTCTCGGGCAGCGGACAGGCCCTGGGTATCCAATCGGGTCATCTGCTGCTTCAGCTGTTCCCACGCTTCTGCGTCCGGGCCGTCCTTTTGCAGTGCCGTCTCGTCTACCTCCACACATCCCATGTGCTGGAGCAGCCGAAGCACTGCCTCCCGGTCTTCCGCCATGGCTACCAGGCGAAGATGCTTCATTTTCACAATAGCCATCAGCGATTCACAACCTTTTCTACGATCAGTTGGGCCGCTTGATCCAGCCGCCCACGGGCCTGCTGCTTCATGGTCTGGCAGTCGAGTTCAGCCTGAGCCAGCGCCTGCCGGGTCGCCTCGGCGGCCTGGTCTTCGGCCTGGGCCATCATCTGCCGTGCCTCGGCCTGGGCCTGAGCCCGAGCCTGCTCCAGAATCTGACGGGCCTGCTTCTGGGCCTGGGCCAGCTTCTGCTTGGACTGGGCGGCCGCCGCCTCGCACTGAGCTTTTGCCTGGGCCTCTGCCTGGGTTACTTCCTGAATAGCCTCTAACGCCATAGTCTCACCACCTTTAAATAAAGCGATAAAGCGCTTGCTTATGGTTCATTGTATTCTATCTCGTGAAAAAATGCAAGTGTTATTTTGTTAAGCTTTCACAATCTTTTGTGCAGTTTTTCCCTGTTCTATTCCATAT
>DBFWXD010000517.1:0-3280 GCA_048215895.1 Eubacteriales bacterium | reverse complement strand
CAAACTCCCTGCGGGAGGGCTTTCGGGCCTCTGCGATGTTTGAAAAGACCGGAAGGTATAAGGAGATAGAACAATGAACAAAAAACGACTGATTTCAGGCCTTTTGGCCGGGGTGCTGACCCTGGCCCTGGCCGCGCCTCTGGCGGCGCCGGCCCGGGCGGCGGGGAGCTCCTCCTCCTTCCTGGACGTCCAGGACAGCAGCACCGCCGTCAACGCCGATATTCTGCGCCTGATGGGCGTGGTCAGCGGCACCGGCGGCAACTTCTTCAACCCCTCCAGCCAGCTGACCCGGGGCGAGTTCTGCGCCATGGTAGTCAGCTTCATGCAGCGTTCGGACGAGGTGGCCATCCACTCCACCCGTACCATCTTCACCGACGTGCCCGGCAGCCACTGGGCCCGGGGGTACATCAATCTGGCCTCCAGCCTGACGGTGAAGGAGGGGGAGGACAAGACCGTGCCCCTTATTACCGGCGTGGGTGACGGCCGCTTCCTCCCCGACCAGTCCATTACCCAGGCCGAGGCGGCCACCATCCTCATCCGTATGCTGGGCTATACCAGCGCCCAGGCCGGCGCCCTGTGGCCCCAGAGCTACATGAACCTGGCCGACTCCATCGGCCTGCGGGACGCTCTGCCCCAGGACTATAATAAGCCCCTCACCCGGGCCCAGGCCGCCCAGCTGTTTGTCAACGCCCTGACCTGTGAGACCCAGGAGGGCAAGGCCTATTACACCACCCTGGGCGAGGCCAAGGAGGACACCGTCATTCTGGCGGTCAACGTGTCCACCGACACCGGCGACGCCCTGGGCGCGGTGCGCACCTCCAGCGGCACCTTCCTGCCCAAGGTGGAGAACGTGGCCCCCACCGCCCTCCAGGGCCGCCGGGGCACCCTGATGGTCAACGAGAACCAGGAGATCGTCACCTTCGTGCCCGACGACACCACCCCCGTTACCATCACCCTCACCGGAGACGCCCAGCCCGGCTTTGTGAAGGGCGGCGGCCAGCAGTATACCATCTCCGGCGATACCCCCGTCTTCACCTCCGACCAGGAGAAGAGCAAGACCTATCTGGAGAGCTATGAGAGCCTCTACTCCGGCACCCAGCTGACCATGTTCACCCAGCGGGGCAAGGTGGTCGCCATCTACACCGTGGGCACCACCACCTCTGCCAGCACCGAGGCGGTTGTGGTGATGGGCAACGCCACCGTGGGCACCTTCCACCAGCTCACCGGCGGGGCCACCAACTTCAACATCATCAAGAACCGGCAGAGTATTAAGCTCTCGGATATCCAGCCCTATGACGTGGTGACCTATGACAGCCTGAGCAACACCCTGGTGGTCTCCGACCTGCGCCTGAGCTGCGTTTATCAGCAGGCCCAGCCCACCGTGACCACCCCCAAGACCATCACCGCTCTGGGCAATGAGTTCACCGTGCTGGAGAGCGCTTGGGACACCACCAAGGACTTCACCCTGGGCGACACCGTAACCCTGCTGCTCACCGCTGACGGCAAGGTGGCCGGCATGGTCAAGCCCGGCGCGGACACCCGCTCCAACGCCATCGGTATGGTGGAGGGCGGCGCCGCCAAGGTCTTCCTGCCCAACGGCGGCACCATGGAGCTGAAGGGCACCATCAGCAACGCCGAGGCGGTGGAGGGCCAGCTGGTGATCTTCGCCCTGGGCCGCGACACCATCAACACCAGCCGCCTGAACGAGGGCCGCGTACCCGGAGCCTTTGATGTGGACGACCTGACGCTGGGCTCCTACAAGGTGATGAACGGTGTGCGCATCTACGAGAAGGTGACCACCAGCGCTCTGGCCCCCATCGACCTGACCGATCTGGCCATGGGCACCGTCCCCGCGGACAAGATTGCCGGCTACCACCTGAACAGCTCCGGCATGGTGGATTACCTGATCCTCAACAACGTCACCGGCAACGCCTATGAGTACGGCATGATGTCCGGCACCAGCATCCAGGACGGCGACAAGCTGAAGACCCAGTGGACCATGGTCCGCGGCGTGGGCGGCAACATCAAGTTCGCTCCCAACGCCGGCTATTCCGGCAAGACCGGCGACATTGTGGGTATCGTGACCTACAAGAACCAGAATGGTGAGGACCTGATCCGCACCGTCCTCCAGCTGACCAAGCTGGTGGGCGTCACCGGCAAGGACTTCTTCGAGAGCCAGGGCGACATGTACGTCACCGTGGGCGGCACCAACTACCGCGTGGCCGACGACGTGGAGTGCTACGGCGGTATGGGCGGAAGCCGCAACGATACCGGCAGCTGGTTCAACCAGAGCGACGTGAAGGATCGCGTCAACGCCATGAAGGCCTTTGCCGATACCATGGCGGTCTATGTGGATCCCATCGGCAAGCAGGTGAGAGTGATCACGGCTGGCTGAGGTATCAATATCTCCTCCCTTTGACGTAAGAGGGCGGGCCCCAAAGGGCCCGCCCTCTTGCTGTGTTAAAAGCACTTATTCACACCAGAACCGCCAGGGGAACTCCACAGCCTCCTGGGCGTAGTCAATGCCAATGCGCTTGCCCACGAAAATCTGCTCCGGGGCGGGGCCGGGGCACACATAGAGCCCGCTCGCCTTCTGGGTCAGATCCAGGCCGTTTTGTTCCCGGGTAAGGCACAGCCCCCGGCACAGCTTGCCCGGGCCGTTGAGGAAATTCTTTTTCTGATAAGAAGTCAGCTCCGCCATCTTGCGGCCAAAGCGGTTTTTTGCTATAATATCTCCGTTTTGTATGGCCTGAGCCCCCCGAATGAGGACGGCGGAGGGTTCCCCCTCCGGCTCGGTGACAAAGTTGAGGCAGTGGTACATGCCGTAGATGAGGTAGATATAGGCCGTCCCCGGCGGGGCGAAGAGCGTCTCAGTGCGTGGGGTGCGCTTGTAGCCATAGGCGTGGCAGGCCTTGTCCATCCGGCCCACATAGGCCTCCGTCTCGGTGATGCGGCACCGGAGCTCGGTTCCATCGGGGAGCACCCGCACCAGGTACTGCCCCAGCAGGGCCCGGGCCGTCTCCACCGTGTCCCGGTCGTAGAATTCTTTGGATAAAGGTTCCATGCTGTCCTCCCGGTGTTTTTTTCTATCGTACCACGAGCACGTACCATTTTTCAATCAGGAGTTGAAGTCCATGTCCCCCAAAACCATGCACCGTTTGGCAAAGCCCATGCTCTTTGCCGCCGCCATCATCTGGGGCACCTCGTTTTTCATCATGAAAAATGCCCTGGATGTGATCCCTGTGTTTTTCCTGCGGGCCATCCGCTTCACCGCCGGAGC
>DBFWXD010000516.1:0-2836 GCA_048215895.1 Eubacteriales bacterium | reverse complement strand
GAATAGAACCCAACCCGAAAGCGCTTAGCCTGGTGGTACGCCATAGAGACAGCCAGGGCAGTTTTACCCGCAGATGGGTAACCACCCAACACCACCATGTCTCCCAGCTCCACATAGGTTCCTGCGTCTAACTTAGGCAGTCCCCAGGTCATGTACTCCACAGGCTTCCCGCTGTGTCGGTCGGTAAAGTTCAAAATCATCTGGTACATATCCATACGATCCACGCCCCGCCGCTCCACCAGAAGGTCATTGAGCTGGGCTATGTACTCCCGCAGCTGCTCCTCAGAGTCGTGTGCCTGGATAAGGGCCCCCAGCTCTGCCGCACGGGTGCGTCTGGCCTGTTCCCGCATAAGGGACACATAAGTCCAGATGTTTGCTGCCGTTGGGGTTAGCTCCATCAGCTCCAGAAGAAGCTGCGTCCATCCGTCCTCTGTCCGACCACCCAGTTGGTTTCGCACCAGTGCCGCATCGATGGGTTTCCCGGCCAGGAACAGAGCCCGAATGGCCTGCCACACCATGCGGTATTTGGGTGTCAGGAAGTCCTCATCCCGGATTTTGGTCATGGCCTCGCCCACCAGTTTCGGCTCAATGAGCAGAGAGCCCAACACCGCTACCTGAGCGGACAGCTTGTCCTCTCCGGTTACCATGTTGCCACCTTCTCTCTGGCCACCCATGTTTTCCCGCCAGCTTCATCGCCTGCCTGGGCCGGGCGGCCCTTGAGTGGGAAAACGCCCTTCCAGCTGTTGGTGACGCTCTGGCGCAGGATCAGCAGCTTGTCCTCCCGGCAGCCCTGAGACAGCTTGTCCAGTTCACACAGCAGCATGGAGATGGCACGGGCGGAATTGATGGCCTTCTTAGCAATCCGAACCTCCACAAGGGCCGCTATGGCCAGTCCCAGTTCTCGATCCTCCCCCACATAAGCCCTGAGGATTGGCTTTGCGTCCTCAGCCAAATCATACTTCGTCACTCGTTTGCCCCCCTGGGGGGCTTTAGGGGGTCTTTTAGTCTCTTCTTCTGTATAGTCTTTATTCTGTTGTGGCGGAAAACCCGCTGACGGTGTTTCCCGTTGACGGTTTTCACCGTTGACGGTGTTTCTGGGCAACGGTGATTTTTCCCGCTCACCGTTGGACGGGTTTTCGGGCAACGGTGGAGCCTCATCCTGAAGAACATAGGTATTGCCTCCAAATTTCCCTCCGCTGTCGTGGGACTGCTCCCGGATGAGGTATCCCACTGTCTGAAGCTCCTTGAGCAGCCGCCTCACCTTTTCCCTTCCGCAGCCCGCTTTTACGGCCAAGCCGGATACCGTGTACTCCCAATCGTCTGGGAGCGACATCATCAGGGCGAACAGGCCCCGGGCCTCCAGCGATAGCCGATCATCCTGGGCAACCGTCCGATAGAGCACGACAAAACCCTTTTTTCTCCCTGACCTGATACTGCTCTCAGGCACTGTACTCCCCCCTTGTCAAACGGCTGCCGCCGTGTTATAATATAGATGTTCTCACGATTGTCCTTTCGGATAATCGTCCCCGTGGTCTCTCCAGAGCCACGGGGATTTTTTATACCCTGATGACACATTACCCGACCTCCTCCAGCTCCCGGATCACCACCTGGCCCTCCGGCTGGACGATCGCCATAGCCATAGATCCATCTCTGAGCCTCGCCCGGAAAAAGTGGTCACTCAGCTGCTCCACCTGCCGCAGCTGCTCCGGGCCGTACCGGGCCACCAGCTGCTCGGTTACCGCTACGGCGTCCGGCAGGGTATTTACGATACTTCCGATCATATCTCTCTTTACCTCCTCGCTTATCTTTTGAATGCAATGCACAACCCACTCACCAGATACCGGCCCGGATCATGTTCTGGATGGCCACTTCTTTGACCCGACGGCGACCCTCCTCACGCTCCTCCTCGGTAAACGGCACTTCCCTATGTAGCTCATAGCCCAGGTTGATTCCCAGCTTTGGGCCCATGTCGGTGGTCATGGAGCGATCCACATCCAACTCCTGATCTCCCAGAATCAGCCGGTGACGACCCCGCCAGTCAGTGATGGTCTTTGTAATCTCTTTGCCCCTGTAGGTCATCGTTTTCACTTTGACGACGATCTCCACCGGACAGTCAGGCAGCTCTTTCCGATAACAGGTCTGCTTCTGATTTTCAAACACGTCCATACGCTCCATAAAACCACCTCCTCTCTGACTGTATGGGAGATAGCCTGTCCCCTATACTGTCATTCCTGATCGCTACAATAGACCTCCAGCTCCAGCCCGGACTTTACGATTTCCCGAAGATCTTCCATAATGTTGTCAAATTCCAGGCGCTCATTCTGGTCGATCTGTCCATCTTCTGCAATGGCCATAAGGCGGTCCAGTCCATGACCGTTTTGGAACTGATTCAGCCGGTTGTAGATCCGCACCGCTACCTCCAGAATGGATCTCGGCTCCAGTTCAGGCACCACCCTGGCCATGAGGATATTTGTCTCATGGAGATGCTGATAGGCCAGCCGCTGGGCGTTATAGCAGATCACCATTTGCTCCACCACATCATTGGGCGGAACCCGCTGACCTGTCTCATAGGCCCGAACGCTCTCCACACTGACACCTAGCTGCTCCGCCGCCGCTTCCTGGGTAAAACCAGCCGCCCGGCGGGCATTTTTGTATATATTCCGGCACTCCTCCGGCATGGAAAAGCCCTCCTTTCCTGGGTAAACTTAAACTAGGCAGAGGTCTGCTCTGCCCCATCCCGGCCTAAAAGCTGGTCGGCGGTACAGTCAAGTAGGTTGACCAGAGCTATCAGGTTTTCCAGCGTAGGCATTGTATAGCCAAGTTCCCACTTGGCCAC
>DBFWXD010000515.1:0-10323 GCA_048215895.1 Eubacteriales bacterium | reverse complement strand
TGTTACATCTGCCCGGGGTGATATTCCTTGCAGGTGCACTTCTTCCACTTCAGACCGCTGCCGCAGGGGCAGGGATCGTTGCGGCCGATTTTGATGATCCTGCGGGAGGGCTGCTTCTTCAGCGTGCCGTCGTCGGCTCCGGACTCGCCGGTGACCTTGGCCACACGCTCACGCTTGACCTCCTCGTTCTTCTTCAGACGGACCAGGAACAGACGGCGCAGGGTCTCCTCCTGAATGGCGGCCACCATCTGCTCGAACATCTCGTAGCCTTCCTTCTTGTAGGCCACCACGGGGTCGGTCTGGGCGTAGGAGCGCAGGCCGATGCCCTGGCGCAGGTCGGTCATGGCGTCGATGTGATCCATCCAGTACTCGTCCACCACGCGCAGCATAATGACGCGCTCCAGCTCCCGCATGATGGGGGAGCCAAACTCCTGCTCCTTGGCCTGATAGACGGCCTGAGCCTTTTCCAGAACCAGCTGGGTGAGTCCCTCGGCGTCATACTGGCTGAGCTCCTCGTCGGTGAGCATGAGCTCCCCGGGGTGCAGGAACATGGTGCGGAAGTGGGAGATGGCCTGCTGGAAGTCCTCGGCGGTCATGTGGTTCTGCTCGCCGATGTGGCCCTGGATGGCGGTCTCAATCATGGTGTGGAGCATATTCTGGATCGAGGCCTGAAGATCCTCGCCGTCCAGAACCTGGCGGCGCTGCTTGTAGATGATCTCACGCTGGGTGTTCATCACGTCGTCATACTGCAGCACGTTCTTACGGGTCTGGAAGTTCCGGGATTCCACCTGGCGCTGGGCGTTCTCGATGGCGCCGGAGAGCATCTTGGCGTCGATGGGGGTGTCCTCGTCCACGCCCAGCTTCTCCATCATGTTCATCACCCGCTCAGCGCCGAACAGGCGCATGATGTCGTCTTCCATGGACAGGAAGAAGCGGGTCTCACCGGGGTCACCCTGACGGCCGGCACGGCCGCGCAGCTGGTTGTCGATACGGCGGGACTCGTGGCGCTCGGTGCCCAGAATGAACAGTCCGCCCACTTCCCGGACCTTGTCAGCCTCGGCACGGATCTCGTCCTTATACTTGGCCTCCGCCTCGGAGAACTGCTTCCGGGCGTCCAGGATCTCCTGGTTGTCGGTCTCGGCAAAGCCGGTGGCCTCGGCGATGAGCTCGTCGCTCATGCCGGCCTTTCGCAGGTCAGCCTTGGCCAGGAACTCCGCATTACCGCCCAGCATAATATCAGTACCACGGCCGGCCATGTTGGTGGCCACGGTGACGGCGCCGAACTTACCGGCCTGGGCCACGATTTCGGCTTCCTTCTCGTGGTTCTTGGCGTTCAAAACGTTGTGCTTAATGCCCCGGCGCTTGAGGATCTCGGACAGCTCCTCAGACTTCTCAATGGACACGGTGCCCACCAGCACGGGCTGGCCCTTGGCGTGGCACTCCTCGATCTGGTTGACAATGGCCCGGAGCTTTCCGGCGGTGTTCTTGTAGACCACATCGGGGTCGTCAATACGGGCCAGAGGCTTGTTGGTGGGGATCTCCACAATGTCCAGCTCATAGATGGTGCCGAACTCCTCCGCCTCGGTCATGGCGGTACCGGTCATGCCGGAGAGCTTGTCATAGAGGCGGAAGTAGTTCTGGAAGGTAATGGTGGCCAGAGTCTTGGACTCGTTGGCAACCTCCACATGTTCCTTGGCCTCGATGGCCTGGTGAAGACCCTCGTTGTAGCGGCGGCCGAACATCAGACGGCCGGTGAACTCGTCCACGATGATGACCTGGCCGTCCTTGACCACGTAGTCAATGTCCCGCTTCATCACGCCCCGGGCCTTGATGGCCTGGTTGATGTGGTGGGAGAGGGTGGTGTTCTCCATGTCGGCCAGGTTCTCCACCTGGAAGAACTGCTCGGCCTTCTGGATGCCCCGGGCGGTGAGGGTGGCGGTGCGGGCCTTTTCGTCCACAATATAGTCCGCGTCGATGTTGACATCCTCTTCCTCTTTGTCATCCACCTTGGCGATACGTTGGCACTTCAGCTTGGAGACGAACTGGTCCACAATGGTGTAGAGCTGCGTGGACTTTTCGCCCTGGCCGGAGATGATCAGAGGAGTACGGGCCTCGTCGATGAGGATGGAGTCCACCTCGTCCACGATGGCAAAGGCGTGGCCCCGCTGGACCAGCTCCTGGGAGTAGATGGCCATGTTGTCCCGCAGGTAGTCAAAGCCGAACTCGTTGTTGGTGCCGTAGGTAATGTCTGCCTGGTAGGCGGCCTTCTTGGCTTCGCCCACCACTCCGTGGATGACCAGACCCACGGTGAGGCCCATGAAGCGGAAGACCTTGCCCATCCACTCGCTGTCGCGCTTGGCCAGGTAGTCGTTGACGGTGATGACGTGCACGCCCTTGCCCGCCAGAGCATTCAGATAGGCGGGGAGGGTAGCCACCAGGGTTTTACCTTCGCCGGTCTTCATCTCGGCGATGCGGCCCTGATGCAGCACGATGCCGCCCACCACCTGGACCCGGTAGGGGCGCATGCCCAGCACACGCCAGGCGGCCTCACGGCAGGCGGCAAAGGCCTCGGGCAGGATATCGTCCAGCGTCTCGCCGTTGGCAAGGCGAGCTTTCAGCTCGGGGGTTTTGGCCTGGAGCTGCTGGTCGGTCAGGGCCTTATATTCCTCCTCCAGGGCGTCCACCTTGTCGGCGATGGGGTAGATGGACTTCAGCTCTCGCTGAGAGGAGGTGCCAAAAAGTTTGGTAAACAGGCTCATAACGAAAACACCTCTCGGTTGCAGATTTGCGTCAAAATTTGCGCATAGTAATACATTTTAGTTAATCGTGATAGAGTATATCACACTCAGGGGCCAGAAAAAAGACCAAATTGTAAACTTTTACTGTGAATCTGACCAAAGAAAACCGGGCGGATTTGGCAGAATCCGTGCCTGACGTATAATTGTTCGCCGGGGGTTGACAAATGTTTCCCGCTGTGGTATGGTTACCACGCAACTAAATAAGACAGACGAAGCGCCCAGGAAAATGGCCCATACGGCCTGCCGAAGGAGTAACACTCTCAGGTTTCCCCATAGGGATGAGGACTGTGCGCGGATGTAACTCTGGAGAAGCTCGTTAAGCCGAGTGCCGAAGGTGCAAAGCGGAGGTGATTATACGCCCCGCCAATCTCTCAGGCAAAAGGACAGAGGAAACAGATACCTGGTTCATTTAGGGTATCTGCTTTATGCGTACTTATGTGTGAGGTATGCATATTCTCCGGAGCGGTCGATTCTGTCGGTCGTTCCGTTTTTTATGTTTTAGGAGGGAGAAACAAAATGTCCGAAATCATCGCATCGGTAGAGGATGTGCTCTACCCAATCGTCGCCAACATCAACGTCTACCTGTCCAACTACATCCTGGTGTTCCTGCTCATCGGTGTGGGTCTGTGGTACTCCATCAAAACCCGGTTTGTCCAGGTGCGCTGCTTCGGGGAAGGCATGAAGAAGGTCTTCGGCAATCTGTCCCTGCGCGGCGGAAAGCAGGAGCATGGTATGAGCTCCTTCCAGGCTCTGGCTACCGCCATTGCCGCCCAGGTGGGTACCGGTAACATCGTCGGCGCCTCCGGCGCCATCCTGGCCGGCGGCCCGGGCGCTATTTTCTGGATGTGGATCATCGCCTTCTTCGGCATGGCCACCATCTATGCCGAGGCTACTCTGGCCATCAAGACCCGCCGGAAGGACCCGGACGGCTCTTATCACGGCGGCCCCGTGTACTACATCACCACCGCGTTCAAGGGTGGGTTCGGCAAGTTCCTGGCCGGCTTCTTCGCCGTGGCCATTATCCTGGCCCTGGGCTTCATGGGCTGTATGGTTCAGTCCAACTCCATCGGCTCCACCTTCCAGACTGCCTTCGGTGTGCCCTCCTGGATCGTGGGCATCGTGCTGGTGGTGGTCTGCGGCCTGATCTTTGTGGGCGGCGTGCAGCGCCTGGCTGCTGTGACCGAGAAAATCGTGCCCATCATGGCGGTCATCTTCCTGGCCGGCGGCCTGGTGGTGCTGGTGATGCGTGCTTCCTACATTCCCGCTACCTTTGGCATGATCTTCAAGTATGCCTTTGAGCCCCAGGCCATCATCGGCGGTGGCTTTGGCTATGCGCTGAAGGAGGCCATCAGCCAGGGCGCCAAGCGCGGTCTGTTCTCCAACGAGGCTGGTATGGGTTCCACCCCCCACGCCCATGCCCAGGCCAATGTAAGCGATCCCCACGATCAGGGCGTGGTGGCCATGATCGGTGTGTTTATGGATACCTTTGTGGTGCTGACCCTGAATGCTCTGGTGGTCATCTCCACCCTGTACACCCCCGATGGCCCTCTGGCTGAGTGCGGTGCCGCCGCGGCCAGCACTACCTTAAATAAAGCCAACCTGGCCCAGACCGCCTTCGGCAGCGTGATGGGGGCGGAGGCCGGTGCCATGTTTGTGGCGGTGTGTCTGTTCTTCTTCGCCTTCTCCACCATTCTCAGCTGGAACCTGTTCGGCAAGATCAATGTGGTCTACCTCTTTGGCAAGAAGTCCGTCAAGGTTTATTCCGCCATCGCTCTGGTGTTCATTTTCCTGGGCACCCTGATGTCCAACGACCTGGTTTGGGAAATGACCGATATGTTCAATAACCTCATGGTGATCCCCAACGCCATCGGCCTGTTTGCCCTCACCGGTATGGTGGTCAGCTCCACCCACGGGGTAGGCGCTGGTAAAAAGTAATTGAGTTCCCCCTCAGCCCGGCCTCTGTGAGGAGACCGGGCTTTTTTTCTTTACGAAGGGAGGCGGACATGGTATGATGGAGAAAATAAGGGAAACAGTGAGGAATGGTCCATGGAAGCCTGGAAGAAAAACAGCATACACACCCTGGAGGTGGATGGATATACGGCCGAGGGCATGGGAGTTGCCCGGCTGGAAGGCCGGGTGGTCTTTGTCCCCGGCACCATCCGGGGGGAGCAGTGGCAGGTGCAGCTGCTGAAGGTCAACAAACATGTGGCCTGGGGCAGGGGAGTGCAGCTGCTGCGGCCCTCTCCGGAGCGGCTGGAGCCCGATTGTCCCCTCTATGGCCGGTGCGGAGGATGTCAGTTCCGGCACATGACCTATGAGGAGGAGCTTCGGGGAAAGCGGCAGCGCATTCAGGACGCTCTGAGCCGTTTGGGCGGGGTAACTCTGCAACTGCCCGGCGTATTGGGCGCAGAAAATACTATGCGTTATCGAAATAAGGTACAGTTTCCTGTGGCTGTGGAGAAAAAGGGACTGGCGGTGGGATACTACCGCAGCCGCAGCCACGATGTGCTGGACGCCCCGGACTGCGCCCTCCAGCCGGTGAGTGTGACCGCCCTGCGGCAGGCGTTCAAGGAGTGGATGGACCGCTATGCGGTCCCCGCCTATGAAGAGAAGCAGGGGACGGGGCTGGTGCGTCACCTCTATGTGCGCACCAACAGCCGGGGGGAGAGCCTGATCTGTGTGGTGGTCAACGGGAAGAAGCTTCCCCACGAGGAAGAGCTCAGACAGTGTCTGCTTCAGGCGGAGCCGGGTCTTGCAGGAATTGTTCTCAATGTGAACACCCGGGACACCAATGTGATCCTGGGGACGGAATACCGTACCCTTTGGGGGCGGGATTGGCTGGAAGAGGAGCTGTGCGGCCTCACCTTCCGGCTGTCGGTGCCCTCCTTTTTCCAGATCAACCGAGCCCAGACCCAGCGGCTGTATGCCCTGGCCCTTGACTTTGCAGGCCTGACGGGCAAGGAGACGGTGCTGGACCTCTACTGCGGCATCGGTACCATCTCCCTGGCCATGGCCAAGCAGGCGGGGAAGGTGATCGGGGCGGAGATCGTCCCCCAGGCCATTGAGGATGCCAAGGAAAACGCCCGGCGCAACGGAATGGAGAATGCGGAGTTTTTCTGCGGCGATGCAGGAGCGGTGGCGGAGAAGCTGGCCCGGGAGGGCGTACAGCCCCAGGTGATCTGTGTGGACCCGCCCCGCAAAGGACTGAGTGAGGAGGTCCCGGCGATTCTGGCAGGGATGGGACCGGAGCGGATCGTCTACGTATCCTGCGATCCGGCCACTCTGGCCCGGGACGTGAAGCGCTTTGGAGAACTGGGGTACCAGGTGGTCCGGGCACAGGGTGTGGATCTGTTCCCCCGGTGTGCCCATGTGGAGACGGTGGTGTTGCTCACCCGGGAGGGGTAACGCAGCCAATGTGCCATATGAATGCGTGTGAACGGGAAACGGATCAGACAGCGTGCACAATGGCTTCTGACTGGACAGAAGCATAGGATTATGCTAAAATAAAATGCTTCAGTATGGATGCTTTGCGTATCCGGAATGTGAGAATGGAGAGATATTGGCTATGTCGAACGAAAAGAAGAGCCACGCCGTGCATCGAAACGGCGGCTTTAGTTCCTCGGTAGGCTTTGTCATCGCCTGCGTAGGCTCCGCAGTGGGACTGGGAAATATCTGGATGTTTCCCTACCGCCTGGGAGAGTATGGAGGCGCGGCTTTTTTAATTCCTTACCTTTTGTTTGTGTTCCTCTTTGGCTGGGTGGGCCTTTCGGCTGAGTTCGGCATTGGCCGTCTGGCTGGAACCGGAACCATCGGCGCCTATGAGCGCTGCTTTGCCGAGCGCAATCCCAAGCTGAAACGGGTGGGCAGCATCATCAGCTGGGTTCCTCTGATGGGCTCGCTGGGCATCGCAATTGGCTATGCCGTGATTATGGGCTGGGTGCTCAACAGCCTGGCGGGATCTTTGTCCGGGGTGCTGCTCCAGTCCGATCCTTCGGAATTTTTCCAGGCCGCGGCGGTGGATTTCGGCAATCCCCTGTGGCACACCGTGGTGGTGCTGATTGTCTGCCTGGTGCTGATGTTTGGCGTAACGGCCGGCATTGAAAAGGTGAGCAAGGTGCTCATGCCCCTGTTTTATGTGCTGTTCCTGGCCCTGGCGGTGTGGGTGGCTACCCTGTCCGGAGCGGGGGAGGGCTACCGCTTCCTGCTGATTCCTGACTGGTCCAAGCTGCTGGAGCCCTACACCTGGGTGATGGCCATGGGCCAGGCCTTCTTCTCCCTGTCCATCACCGGCTCGGGCATGATTGTCTACGGTGCCTATCTGGACAAGAGTGCGGATATCCCCAAGGCCTCCATCCGCACAGCTATTTTTGACACTATGGCGGCGGTGCTGGCGGCGCTGGCCATTATGCCCGCGGTCTTTGCCTACAATCTGGATGTGGCCCGGGGTCCTTCTCTGATGTTTGTCACCCTGCCCACAGTGTTCCAGCAGATGCCCATGGGACAGCTGTTTGCGGTCTTTTTCTTCGTGTCGGTGATGTTTGCCGGCCTTACCTCCCTCATCAATATGTTTGAGGCGGTGGCGGAGAGCTGGCAGAGCCACTTTAAGCTGGGCCGCAAGCCCGCGGTGCTGATCTGCTCTGCGCTGACGCTGGGTGTGGGCATCTTCATGGAAGCGGAGGCCCGTGTGGGCGCCTGGATGGACTTTATTACCATTGTGGTCGTGCCCATCGGCGCGGTGATGGGTGCCATCTCCGTTTACTATGTGCTGGGCTGGAAGAAGCTGCGCGGTGAGCTGGAGTGCGGCCGGGATAAGCCTGTGAGCAAATGGTTTGGCCCGGTTGGAAAATATATCTATGTGCCTTTGACCATTCTGGTGGTCATTCTTGGGTTCGTGTTTAAGGGAATCGGCTGATTTGGCATAGCATTTGGACTATGCAGAAGGGAGAGACAAGGTTGAAAAAGCAATATCACATTGATATGTGCAGCGGACCGTTGGCCAGCAAGATTCTGCTGTTTGCAGTACCGCTCATTGCGTCCAGTTTGCTGCAGCTGTTATTCAATGCGGCAGATGTAGTAGTAGTGGGTAAGTTCGCCGGAAAAGAAGCGTTGGCAGCTGTGGGCTCCAATACGTCCCTCATCAACTTGCTCGTCAACCTGTTTGTGGGCCTCTCGGTGGGTGCCAATGTGGTTGTGGCCCGTGACTTGGGCGCTGGACGCAATGACCGGGTGCAAAAGGACGTGCACACCACCATTACCTTGGCGCTGCTCAGCGGTGTGGTCATGATGATCTTCGGCGTGATCATGGTCAGACAGCTGCTGGAGTGGATGTCATCCCCCACCGACGTCATTGATCTGGCCACCATTTACCTGAGAATCTACTTCTTTGGTATGCCGGCCAATATGCTCTATAACTTTGGTGCCGCAGTGCTGAGAGCACAGGGAGATACCCAGCGTCCTCTCTATTACCTGCTTTTTGCGGGAATTGTTAATGTGGTGCTGAACCTCGTTTTCGTTATCATCTTTAATATGGATGTGGCCGGCGTGGCGTTGGCTACCATCATCTCCCAGTATATTTCCGCTGTGCTGGTGCTCCGGTGCCTTATGAAGGAGCAGGGGCCGCTCCATTTGAACCTGAAAGAGCTGACTCTGAGAAAGCTTGTGGTCATGCGGATCTTCCAGGTGGGCTTGCCTGCGGGTTTCCAGGGCGTGGTTTTTGCCCTGTCCAATGTGGTCATCCAGTCCTCCCTGAACTCCTTTGATGACCCGGTGCTGGTGGCCGGTTCCTCGGCGGCGGCCAATATCGAGAGCTTTGTTTACGCCGCGATGAACGCCTTTTACCAGTCGGCCATTACCTTTGTGGGTCAGAACTACGGCGCAGGCAAGTGCGACCGGGTGGACCGGGTGGCAAAGCAGTGTCTCATCTTCGTGACCATAACCGGCTTGGTGCTGGGCAATCTGGCATATTTCTTTGGCGATACCCTGGCGGGCTTCTACGTCCAGGCAGGCGAGGACGATGTAATCGCTCAGGCGGTGATCCGACTTGGCTTTATCGCGCGGTTCTATTTTATCTGCGGCGTTATGGATACCCTGGTGGGTGTGCTGAGAGGCCTGGGCTACTCCGTGATTCCCATGATTGCGTCTCTGGTGGGCGCGTGCGGACTGCGTCTTGTGTGGGTAGCCACCGTGTTCCCCATTTATAGAACCCCTGCCAGCCTGTACATTTCCTATCCCATTACCTGGGCCATCACCGGAGCGGTCCACTTTGGATTCTTCCTGTATGTGAGAAAACGTGCCTATGCCAAGGTAAAGAGCAGCGGCGCTGCGGCTTATCTGAGTACTGAGGGTGTACACCCCGAAGTGAAGAAGTAAACAAAATGCGGGCGAGGCAATGCCTCGTCCGCATACTTTTTACCCCCCCACCTGGGGAAGCTTAGTGAAATCACAGACAAGAAAAAGAAGTCCCCTGGAGCTTGCGCTCTAGGGGACGGATCTATTTTCAACTTATCACACGATGCGACGGGCGCCCACATAACCGGAGGAGATGTAGGGATCATTCAGGTCGCTGATGATGACACCCACACCGGGGGTGGAAGCATGTACATACTGGTTGTTGCCGATGTAAATACCCACGTGGGAAGCGGCCTTGGTGGAGCCGTTCTGGCGGAAGAACACCAGATCGCCGGGCTGGAGCTGGCTCTTTTCCACGGACACGCCGTTGCTCAGCTGGTTGGAGGCGGTGCGGTTGATGCTGTAACCAAACTGGGAGTACACATAGCTGGTCAGACCGGAACAGTCAAAGCCCTTGGGAGAGCTGCCGCCGTATACATAGGGATAACCCACAAACTGGAGGGCGTAGTTTGCAATTTCCTGACCCTTGCCGGCCTGGGAGGCGGCAGAGGCGTCCACCTCTTTGACGTACTCTGCGCTGACGTATCCGGAGTCAACCTTATACCAGCCGTTCTCCTCCACAGCCTGGAGGACCTGACCGGAGCGGACAGTGCCGACCTTGTCATAGTTGGTGCCGGGGCCGGAGCGGACATTCAGAACGGAAGTGGTGACCTGAATGTACACGGGCTCAGCCTCCACAGGGAGGGAGGCGGCCTCGGTTTCGTCTACCAGCAGGTACTCGCCGGAGACATAACCGGTGGTGTTGTCCACATGGATCTGATACCAGCCGTTCTCCACACTGGTCAGGACCTCAACGGCGGTGCCGTGGGGGAGCTGAGCGAGAACGGTGCCGGTGGTATCAGCCTGGGAGCGGACGCGAAGGCTGGAGCCCTCGGTGTTGACGGTACCGGAAACGGCAAAAGCCGGGGTGATCATACTACCGGCCAGAAGCAGACTGACGGCCATACGGGCGGCACAACGGGGGAAATGCATGATAGGTTGTCCTCCTTTTCTCTGTGTACGTGGGTGGATGTGGATAGGGGGGAGGCGGGGCGGTTTACTTTCCGCTCAAAGCCCGTTCCAGCCAGACAGAGGCCACATCCATGGCGGCGTACAGGCTGTCCTTCTCGCTCTTTTT
>DBFWXD010000514.1:0-2545 GCA_048215895.1 Eubacteriales bacterium | reverse complement strand
CCAACCCTTTCTCCATATAGTATGTAGGCCCACCATAATAGCCGCCCTTTTCATCCTTTGAACGGTAGTATACCGCCAGGGAAACTTCGGCCATTTTCATCATCATGCCCAAAAAGGCCGCAACCCAAATCCAAAAGGCTGCACCCGGTCCGCCCACCGCGATAGCGGTCGCTACGCCGCCGATATTGCCAACACCCACTGCTCCGCCAACGGCAATGCTGATTACTTCCAAGGGTTTCATCATGCCCTTACCGTTGTCCTTTTTTGAAAAAAGTGTTCCAATGGTGTTTTTCAGAATATGCTTTAAGTGTGCGATTTGAAAGAATTTGGAGCCGACCGTAAAGATAATGCCAGCCAACAGAATAAGTACGATGAGAGGCATTCCCCACAGAAGGTCCGAGATCGTCTTAATAATGGCCATAACAAGTTTTCTCCTTTTTCTATATGTCTGTCATCACACTCGTGTATAGTGCAGGCTCACTGTCCGGATTACCTGCTCAAAGGCCGGTACATCAGTTTCATTGGATACCAATACCAGAACACAGGGTTCTCTCCCATATAGAATCCCCACATCATTCGTAATCCCCTCATCCTCGCCGGTCTTGTGCTCCACCCGCACGGTGGGCGGAAGCAGGCTGGGGATTTTATGGTTAATCTGCTGTTGCGATAGCATCGCCCGCATTCGCTCAGACGCATTGGCACTCACGCAGCGTCCGTGGTAGATTTCCTCCAGAAGGCTACCGATCTCCTTCGGTTGACATAAATTCTCCTTTCCCTGACGTGCGGCCTCCGTGTCAAACAGAAAGCGAAAAATCTTGGTTTCCTGAAGGCCGAGCACCCGGAATCGCTCATTCAGGAACTCAATGCCAAAGCGGCGGATTAACACATTCGTAGCCGTATTGTCACTGATAGTAATCATCAGCTTACAGAGGCTTTCTATGTCATACGCCTGCGTACCGGAGATATGCTGCAATGCGCCGCATCCGGGCACTTTGTCGCCGTCCCGGACCAAGAGCCGCTCCTGCAGCACACCGGGATGCTCCCGCTCCTCCAGCAGGATGGCCGCCAAAATTGGCAGTTTAATTACGCTGGCCGCTTGGAACAACTCCGTTTGGCGGCTTCCGTCCGTTTCTCCCGTGACTAGGTTTTTGTAGTAAAATCCGATATGCCCCGGAACTGAGGAAAGCTGCCGCTTCACATATTCGTCCATGCCGTCTCTCCCTCCTGCTCCATTGCTAAGCGCGAATGGCTCGTCCTAGACTTGACTGCTTGACTGTTCCGTGTTCCACAGCGATTTTTCCCCCAATCAAGACCCATTCTATCCCTTCCGGAGGACGGTCGGGATGCTCAAACGTAGCACAGTCCCGGATCCGATCCATATCAAAAATTACGATGTCTGCATCTGCGCCCTTGCGTAAGGTCCCCTTTCTCGTCAGCCCCAGTTTTTGGGCCGGCATGGCACTCATCTTGGCGACCGCATCATCCAAGTTCATCTTCCCGGCTGCAACATACCGGCACAGCAGGCGTGGAAACGCCCCTGCACCTCTCGGGTGTCCTTGCCCCCGATCCATCAGCCCATCACTGGCCAGCATAATGGCCGGATGAGACAGGGCCAAAGCTACATCCTCCGCCTTCATAACATGGCAGACCGTCAATGTGTCCGGTGCTGTCTGACGCAGTTCATGAAACAATCTCTCCGTGCATCGTTGTCCCTTGTACATACCCTCGCAGATTTCTATCGCAGAATACTGTGTGCAGTAACGCTCCAAAAATCCCTCATCGTAGGTTGTTTCCCCTATTCGCGTGCTGAAAGCGTCATACGGATAGCAATCTCCGCTCAGTTCCATACCGGAGGCGCGATATCTATCTATGAGGGCCAGCAGTCGTTCCATCTGCCCAAATCCCCCCATGCTTCCCACATGGGAAACTTGAACCGGAAGATCCAGCTGCCGCCCTATGGAAACCAACTCCTCCACCGCGCCGAATACATTATCCGCGTCATCTCGCACATGGGCGGCCACAAGACGGCCATGGCTTTGGCAGAAGCAGGCGGTTTTCACCATCTCATCCCGTGTCACACCGGGTACATAGCGAATACCGAAGGACACCCCAAAGCAACCTGCTTCCAGAGCCTCTTTGACCAGCCTTGACAACCGTTGTTGTTCATCGGGCCGAATTGCACTGTACTTGTCCCGGTGCCCGGCCTGCTCCCGCAGGAAGGTATGGCCAGCTAGTAGTCCCATATTGATCGGGCCGCCATCACGGTCCATCAATTCTAAATACCGCAGAGGCGAGACCGTATTGATACCGCAGTTTCCACCAATCGCTGTAGTGACTCCCATGCGAAGCATGGAGGTCATAATGCTGGGAATCAGTCGCCCCTCCTCTGGGTCATAAGGATCCTCGTGCATGTGGATATCCACAAAACCAGGTGAAACCACCATCCCTTCGGCATCCAAAATCACATCAGCTTCCGGCTCTTCAGCAGTCAGCCCCTGAATACGCCCGTCTTCCACTAGCAGATTATTTTTGGAGTGAACATGAC
>DBFWXD010000513.1:0-3134 GCA_048215895.1 Eubacteriales bacterium | reverse complement strand
ACCGGACTCGGACTCCGATGGCTCCGTCTGAGGCTGCTGCACCTCCGCCTGTGCCGCCTCAGGCGCCGGGGCCGCTTCTCCCGGGACCGCAGTCTCTGGAATTACGGTTTCTTCCTTTTTATCTTCCACCGCAATGGGGCTGTTCGTCTGGTCGGGCATCACCCGCTCCCACACCCGGCGAAAGGTATCCTGATCCACTGTTTCTCCACTCATAGAAGGTAATTTCGCTTTTTCCATATAAGTACTCCCTTTCTGTTCAGGCATTATGGGCCGCTCCCAGCCATTCTATGCCGCAAGCGTCCATTTGGTGGCCCAACGGGCTTGTCAGCTGCAAAAAAACGTGATAATATGGCAGAAGTTTGTCAAAGGAAGTGTCTTTATGGATGAAATGAAACACCCCATTCTGAGCGTGGTCAACACGCCCCATCAGTTTTCCTATGAAAATGGCATTGAGCTGACCCATGTAGAGCCCGGTCTGACCCGCGGGGTGCTCCATGCAGGCCCCAACTCCATCAACCCCCACGGCATGATCCATGGCGGCGCCATTGCCACCCTGGCCGACACGGTAGCCGGAAGCTGCGCCTGCTCCCGGGGCGGAAACTGCGTCACCTGCTCCTCTACTATGGAATATCTCCGTCCCGCATACGGCGATCTGTTCTGCGAGGCCACTCCCAAAAAGCTGGGCCGGAGACTGTCTGTCATCCAGGTGGAGATCCGCAACGCTCAAGGCAAGACGGTGGCCACCGGAACCCTCACCTTTTTCATGGAAGTTCCAAAAAAATCCGACCGTTAACAGAAATTTCACAATTTGCCTTGACAAGTATGAAAGACCGTGATAGGATACTTGCAATTCCAATTATATTATGGATAGAGGCGCGAAGTTCATGCGTACCGTGGGGCTAGGCCAGGCAGCCGTCCTGCGGGAGAGGGGACTTCGCCGAAGATCAAGCGGCCTGCCTGGGCCGCGCGACCTGGGCCGTTGGGAGAATATCCCGCGGACTGTCACGAGTTAGTGGAGCGCTATCCAGAGGTCCTCAAGCAAGCTTGGGGGCATCCGGTTTGCCATGGAGCGCTTTGCGCCCCGTGGCTTTTTGTTTTGCGCCATATTCTTGCGCGGCCCAAACAAAATTTGGAGGGAATCAAAATGAGAGCTAGAAGATCCTGGCCCGTGCGCGCCATCATCCTGTTCATGATGGTCCTCGCCCTGGCCACCACCGCCTTTGCTGCCGGTGACCCCACGGAGGAGACCGGCACCAAGATGATCAGCTGCCCCGATTGCAGCGGCGTGGGCATTGTCCTCACCGACGCAGGAGAGGCCGCCGCCTGTTCCTCCTGTGAGGGAACCGGCTACATCGTTTCTCCCAGTAACTTTTATAACACCGGGCTGGCCCTGCTGCCTCCCATCATCGCCATCGCCCTGGCTCTGATCACCAAGGAGGTCTACTCCTCCCTGTTTATCGGCATTGTGGTGGGCGGACTGCTCTATTCCAACTTTTCCTTTGAGGGAACCCTGAACCATGTGTTCAGCGGCGGAATTGTGGCCTCCCTGTCCGACAGCTACAATGTGGGCATTCTGATCTTCCTGGTCATCCTGGGCACCATGGTGTGCCTGATGAACAAGGCCGGCGGCTCCGCTGCCTTCGGCCGCTGGGCCAAGAAGAACATCAAGTCCCGCGCCGGTGCTCAGCTGGCCTCTGTGCTTCTGGGCTGCCTCATCTTCATTGACGACTATTTCAACTGCCTGACCGTGGGCAGCGTCATGCGTCCCATCACCGACAAGCACCAGGTCTCCCGCGCCAAGCTGGCCTACATCATCGACGCCACTGCCGCCCCTGTGTGCATCATCGCCCCCATCTCCTCCTGGGCCGCTGCTGTATCCGGCTTTGCGGAGGACGGCCAGGGCCTGAACCTGTTTATCCGCGCCATTCCCTATAACTTCTACGCTCTGCTGACCATCCTGATGATGCTGGGCCTCATCCTGTTCAATGTGGACTACGGCCCCATGGCAAAGTTTGAGCGCAACGCCGTGGAAAAGGGCGACCTGTTCTCCGGCTCCAACCCCTATGCCATGCTGGACGAGGACATTGATGACACCAAGGGCACCGTGATGGACCTGGTGCTGCCCATCATCGTGCTGGTCATCTGCTGCGTGATCGGTATGATCTACTCCGGCGGCTTCTTCTCCGGCAGCGACTTTGTCACCGCTTTCTCCAACTCCGACGCCTCTGTGGGCCTTATGCTGGGCTCTGCCTTTGGCCTGCTCTTTGCCTTTATCTACTATTTCGTCCGCCGCTCCATGAGCTTCAAGGAGATGATGGGCTGCATTCCCGAGGGCTTCAAGGCCATGGTGCCCGCTATCCTGATCCTCACCTTCGCCTGGACCCTGAAGAGCATGACCGATTCCCTGGGCGCCAAGTACTTTGTCCGCGACTTTGTGCGCAGCGCTGAGCACCTGCAGATGTTCCTGCCTGTGATCGTCTTTGTCATCGGCTGCCTTCTGGCCTTCGCCACCGGCACCAGCTGGGGCACCTTCGGCATTCTGATCCCCATTGTTCAGAACGTCTTCTCCATGGACAACCCCCTGGCCATCATCTGCATCTCCGCTTGTATGGCCGGCGCGGTGTGCGGCGACCACTGCTCCCCCATTTCCGATACCACCATCATGGCTTCCGCCGGCGCCCAGTGCGACCACGTGAACCATGTATCCACCCAGCTGCCGTATGCCATCTCCTGTGCCGTCATTTCCGGTATCAGCTACCTGATTGCCGGCCTGCTTGCTATCAACGGTCTGCCCGGTATCATCGCTCTGCCCGTGGGCATTGTTATGATGATCGGTTTCCTGATGTTCATGAAGAGCCGGAAGGTTCCCGCCTAACTGACCATGCCAAGACAGCCGCTCCTTTTGGAGCGGCTGTCTCTTTTTTATAGAACAACCTCGGGGCATGACAAATTTCTGCTTGCATTTACATGGAAAATATGGTATGGTATATAAGCTTTCAACAGTAGATGCAGGTGTAGTTCAATGGCAGAATGTCAGCTTCCCAAGCTGAACACGAGGGTTCGATTCCCTTCACCTGCTCCATCGTCGCCGCGAACGTCATATCGTTCGCGGCGATTTTTTTACAAAAGTTATC
>DBFWXD010000512.1:0-8816 GCA_048215895.1 Eubacteriales bacterium | reverse complement strand
TCTAATTGAAAAAATAACCGTCCACGAAGCTGTCAAGGGCGAGGACGGAAGCCGTGAGCAGGAAGTAGAAATCTACTACCGCTTCATCGGCAAAATCGACTGACCTTTCTTTTTTACCCAACAATATCTTTAATTAAGGGAGACGGGACTGTCCGTCCCGGATTCCGATCTTTTGATTGCTCTGTCGGAGGCCCTGGAGACCCCCGTGAGCACCCTGCTGGGCGAGACAGTGTCGCCATCGGAGGCAGATGAGGTCAAGGCCCTCTCCGAAAAGCTGGAGATCATCAACCTGCAGTTTGCCCGGAGAAAGGCCGTGCGGCGCTCGGCCCTCCACTGGCTGCTCATCGTCGTGTGCGTGGGTATTCTGGCCGTCGCCGCAATCCTGGCCGCAGTGAACAGCCCTTACCTGGGCTGGGATTACAGCGCCCCGGAAACCGCCGTCATGGGCGTGGCCATCCACGCCTTCGAATGGAGCTTTGTCCGTCTGGCGCCCTTTGTCCTGATGGCGGCGCTGGTTGGTGTTTTCCTGACGAGAAAAAGGGCATGAGACAGGCAGCGGCCTCCGCCTTTTCGCCGGAGGCCGCTCTTGCGTCTTACTTTACCCAGTGGGCCACGGCATCCCACAGGAAGCAGGCGCAGCCTTTCTTCTTTCCTTTGAAACGGTTAATCCAAGCGAAGATCCATCAGCTTGTAGACAGCAAACAGACCGACCACTGCACCGACCGCCGCCGGGACCGGCAGGATAGCAACAGGCTGGCGGAGAAAAATCCCCGCACAGAGCACCGCAAAGAGGACCAGGAAGAGCAATATCCAAGGCCCCTTTTTCTGCCCGACGGAAAAAGAACGCCGGCAGATCCAGTAGACCACGCCGCAGGCGGTGAGTAAGATCCCCGCACCGGAAATCAGCTGTCCTACGGTCAGCGTCAGCCCCGGCCAGCTTCCAGTACCCAACAATCCCTCCAAGACACCAAATCCAAGCCAGATGGCCGTCAGGATAGCCGCAGCCAGCAGACCATCTCGGAGCATACACAGCAGGCTCTCCCAACGGGGCATGGGCGGCAGCTCCGCGATAATGCTGTCGCAGAATTCCCTGGGATCTGGCCCAATCACAGATTCGGCCTGCTCGCCCCGTGCCTCCGCGTCCCGCAGCATTTGCGTAATATCCCGTCGCACCTGCTCCTGTTCCCAGGTGCTGATCCGGGAGCCCCGCAGATACACCACAATATCGGTCAGCAGTTCCTGCCCTTTTTCGCTCAGGGCTTCCTCAGCCCGGTTATTCTCCTCCAAAAGCAGCTTCGTTTTCCTGCGCATAGGTATACCCTCCTGTCTGTTCAATCAGTTGATCCACCGCCCGGGTAAGCTCCCGGTAGTTGCGGAAAAATTCCGTCAGTTCTTTTTGACCGAGATCGGTCAACGCGTAATACTTCCGCTGGGGCCCCTCCGGCGAGGCCCGGAAGCTGGCGGTGATGGAGCCGCGCTTTTCCAGCCGCAGCAGCAGCGGATAAACGGTCCCTTCAGGGATTCGGCCGAATCCGTAACGCTCCAGATTCTGAGAAATTTCATAGCCATAGCGTTCTTCCCAGCGGAGAATGGCCAGTACGCAGCCTTCCAGCGTTCCTTTCAGCATTTGAGATGGTATCAAATGATCACCTCCACTTTACTATCTTGCTTTGCAAGGTAGGTGTTTACTATATTGTAATGCAAGATAGTCGGGATGTCAATACCCTGAACTCAATTCTGTCAATGCGGTGGCGCATTTCTGTCGTGGAATAGATCGTGAGACAGGCAGCGGCCCCCGGCGAATAGCCGGGGGCCTACTTCATTCTTATTTTACCCAGTGGACAACGGCGTCCCGCAAAAAGCAGGCGCAGCCGGGTACCTTCTTGTCGTAGTAGGCGGTGAACCGCTCGTCCATCACATAGAGCTCCGCGATGCCCCGGTGTCTGGCCGGGTCATATTGGTTTCCGGTGATGGTGAGCCACCGGCGGTGGAGGGCGCACAGTTCCTTGCCTTCCTCACCCTTCGGGGACAGCCCGGCCTGGACGGCAGCCTCCAGCCGCTCCAGAAATTCCGCTGCCGGGATACCGTCCAACTGGGTGTGGTGGAACTGGAAGGATATCGGCAGGGTGGCCCGCAGCCACTTCTTGCGATACTTGCCCCAGATGAGAAAGGGGTTGTTGTAGCATCCGGCGTAGATGTTTACCGCGCCGTCAATCTCATACCCCGCCAGGGCGGAGGTGCCGATGACCATGTAGTCTTCCCCCAGCTCAAAGCTTTCCCCGCTCTCGTGGACCTGTCCGGTGAGCTTTAAGTAGTCTTGGTTGAATTGCTCCAAATCAGCAGAGACGGGAATGTCGCAGGTGGCGATGCTGCCGTCTCGGGTGGCCACCACCGTATTGACAGCCAGGCGGTCATACTGCATGAGCTTGTCACCCACCGGAAGGAGGTAGAAGTCCTCCATACTCGCTGCCGCCTTTCCGATACACCAGCAGAGAAGCATATTGAATTTGTAACCCCGCTTTCGGCTTAGGCGCACCAGGGCCGTCACATCCAGGGTTTTCATCAGGGTCACCATGGGCATGGGGGCCTTCATCCACAGTTCAAAGGCCAGCGCCCGGGAGGTGCTTTGTGGATCTACTTCTTTCATGTTGTTCTCCATTCTGTTTGTGAAGTCCGGTTTGGTTGGCCGTGGTAAGTATCCCTTATCATAGCATAGCTCCGCATTGTGGGCAACCGATCCCCATGTTCCAGAGCCGGAACTTGTGGTATAATGAAGCATTGTAAACACAATGGACATGCAAACGGTGAGGACCAAATATGAAACACATTTTTCTTTTAGAGGATGACGAGACCCTGGGCCGGGGAATCGCTATGGCTCTGACAGGGGCGGATACATCCGTCACCTGCCGTTCCACCTTGACCCAGGCCCGGGAAATGCTGGTGGAGGAGCGCTTTGACCTGCTGATCCTGGATGTCAATCTCCCCGACGGCAGCGGCCTGGACCTGCTGCGGCAGGTGCGTACGAATGGGGACTCTACGCCGGTGATTCTGCTCACTGCCAATGACCTGGAGCTGGACGAGGTCACCGGGCTGGAGGCCGGGGCGGACGACTACATTACCAAGCCCTTCTCCCTGGCCGTACTCCGGGCCAGAGTGAACGCCCAACTCCGGCGGGGTGCTCCCACGGCTTCTCAAACCATGTCCATAGGCCCCTTCACCTTCGATTTTGACCGAATGGACTTCCGCCGGGATGGCAGGGGAGTGGAGCTGTCCAAGACCGAACAGAAGCTATTGCGAGTGCTGGTGGAGAACCGGGGGCACGCAGTGTCCCGGGCTACGCTGGTGGACCGGGTATGGACGGACGGCGCGGAATTTGTGGAGGAAAACGCCCTGTCCGTCACGGTCAAGCGGCTGCGGAGCAAGCTGGAGGCCGATCCGGCCAAGCCCGATTATCTAAAAACGGTGTACGGCATCGGTTATACCTGGGCGGTGAAGCCATGACGGGATTTAGTATGGCAAATGCTACAATTATAGTACACCATCGGATAGCCCCGGTCAGTGAATCCGCGATCGGGTACATTGCAGCGGGCGCTGTGATCTTTTTGCTGCTGGCAGTGACTCTATTTATCTGGTGGAAAACTGTCCGCACTATGAGGCGGCTGGACGAGATGCTCACCTCCGCCATGGACGGCAGATTTTCCGAACAAAACTTTGATGAAAGCCGCCTCTCCGCCTTGGAGAGCCGGCTGGCCCGGTATCTGTCAGCCAGCGCTCTGTCCGAGCGAAATGTGCGGGAGCAAAAGGACCAGATCAGCGCCCTCATCTCCGACATCTCCCACCAGACCAAAACCCCGGTGGCCAATCTTCAGCTCTATGCCCAGCTGCTCTCGGAGCAGCCTCTCACCCCCCAGGGGAAGGACTGTGCCGCCGCGATCTCTGCTCAGGCGGAAAAGCTCCAGACCCTCATCGAGGCTCTGGTCAAGACCTCCCGGTTGGAGACGGGTATTCTGGTTCTCCACCCCCAGCTCGGCGAGATTGCCCCGGTGGTGGAGCGGGCCGCTGCCCAGTATGCCCCAAAGGCGGCGGAAAAGGGCATTGCCTTGACCACCCGGCAAACCGAGGGCTCCGCAGTCTTTGATCCCAAGTGGACGGAGGAGGCGGTGTGCAACCTGCTGGACAACGCCGTAAAGTACACCCCCTCCGGCGGGGCGGTAACCGTGGAGGTCAAAAACTATGAGCTGTTCTCCGCCATTCGGGTGAGCGATACCGGACCGGGCATCTCCGAGGGGGAGCAGGCCAAAATTTTCGGGCGCTTTTACCGTGCTCCTGGTGCTTATCAGGCCGAGGGCGTGGGCATCGGCCTCTACCTCACCCGACAGATCGCGGAGAAGCAGGGCGGCTATGTGAGGGTGGAGAGCATACCGGGAGAAGGAAGTATGTTTTCTTTGTTCCTTCCGCGGCCCTGAGGGACTTCTTTCAAAACTGTCACATTCTCGAAAGTACCAGGACAGATTTCCATGCTAAAGTCTGTATTGTCAAAAGACGGTACAGACTTTTTCTTTGGAGGAGAACAGTCATGACAATTTTAGAGACCCATGATCTGAAAAAATACTACGGCACCGGGGACACCCAGGTAAAAGCTCTGGACGGCGTGGACCTGAGTATCGAGCAGGGCGAGTTTGTAGCCATTGTGGGCACCTCCGGCTCCGGCAAGTCCACGCTGCTTCACATGCTGGGCGGGCTGGACCGGCCCACATCTGGTACCGTGACCGTGGACGGCAGGGATATCTTTGCCCTGAAGGACGAGGCACTGACCATCTTCCGCCGGAGGAAGATCGGTTTTGTATTCCAGTCCTATAATCTGGTGCCGGTGCTCAGCGTGTGGGAAAACATCGTTCTGCCCATTCAACTGGACGGAGCTAAGGTGGATGAGGCATATGTCCGGGAGGTCATCGCCACCCTGGGGCTGGAAAAGAAACTCACCAATCTCCCCAACCAGCTCTCCGGTGGCCAGCAGCAGCGGGTGGCCATCGCCCGGGCCCTGGCCACCAAGCCCGCCATTCTTCTGGCCGATGAGCCCACCGGCAACCTGGATAGCCGTACCAGCCAGGATGTGCTGGGGCTCATGAAGGTGACCGGGCAGAAGTTCGCCCAGACCATGGTGATGATCACCCATAATGAGGAGATCGCCCAGATGGCCGACCGGATCGTCCGCATCGAGGACGGACGGATCGTGGCGCGGTAAGGAGGAGATCATTATGAAAGTCTCCAACCGCGGCTGTATCCGCCGTCTGAGCCTCCGGACACTGTTGGCAAATCGCACTCGCAATCTGGTGGCGGTGCTGGCCATCGCCCTGACGGCGATGCTCTTCACCTCTCTCTTTACCATTGCCCTCTCCATCAACGAGGGAATCCAGCAGAACAACTTCCGCCAGGCTGGGGGCTGGTCCCACGGCTCTTTCAAGTACCTGACCGAGGAACAGTTTGAGGAGTTGAAGGACGATCCTCTCATCGAGTCCTGGGGCCTTCGGCGGTTCGTAGGGATGCCCACAGAGGTGCCCTTCAACAAATCCCATGTGGAGATCGGTTACTCCGACGCCAACCAGGCCCACTGGGGCTACTGCGACCCCATCGAGGGGCGTCTGCCCCAGGAGGGGACCGACGAGGCCGGCACCGACACCCATGTGCTGAAACTGCTGGGGGTGGAGCCGGAGATCGGCGCAAAATTCACCGTCACCTTTGAGGTTGACGGCCATACCACCACCCAGACCTTTACCTTAAGCGGCTGGTGGGAGTACGACGAGGCCATCGTGGCCAACCACATTCTGATCCCCGAGAGCCGGGTGGACGCCATTTTGGCCGAGGTGGGCGTCACCCCGCCCGGCAGCGACGGCATGACCGGCAGCTGGAACCTGGATGTGATGCTCAAAAACGGCGCCCGTTCCATCGCCTCTGATCTGGAGGAGATTTTAGCCAACCACGGCTATCAGTCGGAGACACCGGGAGAAAACTACATCTCCACCGGCGTCAACTGGGGCTACACCGGGGCACAGCTTTCAGACAAGCTGGACCCCACCGTGGCGGCTATCATTGTGGGGGTGCTGGTCCTCATTCTGCTCACCGGGTATCTCATCATCTACAATGTGTTCCAGATCTCCGTGGCGGGGGACATCCGCTTCTACGGCCTTTTGAAAACCATCGGCACTACGCCCCGGCAGCTCCGGCGGATCATCCGCACCCAGGCACTGCTTCTCTCCCTGGTCGGCATTCCCATTGGACTGCTGCTGGGCTGGCTGCTGGGAGGCGTGCTCACCCCGGTCATTACTGCTCGGCTCAATGGCGTGACCACCGTGGTCTCTGTCAGTCCCCATCTCTTTGTGGGGGCAGCCCTTTTTGCCTTGGTGACGGTGCTCATCTCCTGCCGCCGCCCCGGCCGCCTGGCAGGAAGGGTCTCCCCGGTGGAGGCGGTGCGCTATACCGAGGGCAAGGCACTGAAGCGGAAGTCCAGGCGAAAGGGCAAAGGGGTCTCCCTTTTCTCCATGGCCTGGACCAATCTTGGCCGCAGCCGGGGTAAGACCTTCCTCACCGTGCTGTCCCTGACCCTGGCCGTGGTGCTGCTGACTGCAACGGTAACCTTCACAAGTGGTTTTGACATGGACAAATATGTGTCCAACTTCACCGCCAGCGACTTTATCCTGGCCGACGCGGGCCAGTTCCAGACAGGCGGGGACAGCTTCAACGACGAGATGGGAGTGCCGGAGGAGGTCATCGCTGCCGTAGATGCCCAGAGCGGCATTACCGGGAGCGGCCGGGTGTACGGCAAGACAGCTCCGGCGCTGGAGTTCGTCACGGAGGAATACTATCGCTCCATGTGGGGACGCTGGAACACCCAGGAGCAGCTGGACAGCATGGTGGCCTTCAAGGACCGCACTGAGGACGGCCTGCTGGCGGACCGGGTACAGCTCTACGGTATGGAGCCCTTTGCGCTCAGCCATCTGACGGTGCTGGAAGGGGACCTGACAAAGCTCAACGACCCCAACGGCAATTTTGTTGCCGCCGTGTACAGCACCGATGATTACGGCAAAGCGGAGATGAACAGCCACTGGGCCCGACTGGGGGATACGGTGACCATCCGCTATGTGGAGGAGTTTGAATACTATAATCCAAACACCGGCGAGGTCTACGGACCCTGGGAGAATGTTCCTGAAGGCACCGCTTATGCCGAACGGGCAGTGAAGTACCGGGACGTAGACTACACCGTGGCCGCTCTGGTGACGGTGCCATCCGCTCTGAGCTACCGCTACTACGGCGCTGACGAGTTCGTCATGGGGGCGGAAACCTTTCTCCGGGATACAGGAACCGACTCCGTCATGTACTATGCCTTTGATACCACAGACGAGGCCAACTCCGCCATGGAGGCCTTTCTCAAGGACTACACAGAGAACGAGAACCCTCAATTTGACTACGAGAGCAAGGCTACCTATGCCGGGGAATTTGAGAGCACCCGAAGCATGTTCCTCCTGCTGGGGAGCGCCCTCAGCTTCATCGTGGGCCTGGTGGGTGTGCTCAATTTCTTCAACGCCATCCTCACGGGCATCACCGCCCGCCGCCGGGAACTGGCCGTGCTCCAGTCCATTGGCATGACGGGGCGGCAGCTGCGGACCATGCTGGCCCTGGAGGGACTGTTCTATACGGTCGGTGCAGCGCTTCTAGCTCTGGTATTGGTTGTAGTCACTGCACCATTTGTTGGTCCCGGCCTCAATGGGTTCATTTGGTTTTTCACCTATCGCTTCACCGTCTGGCCCATCGCCGTGGTGCTGCCTCTGTTCGGTGCCCTGGGTGTCCTCATCCCGGTGCTCAGCTGCCGCGCCGCCCAGCGTTTTTCCGTGGTTGAGCGCCTGCGGCAGGAATAAAATACAGAGCCCCAAACAAGTCAACCGCAAGCGACATTTGCTTGCGGTTGGCTTGTTTCCATTCGTACAACGTTTTCTGTATCATGGTATCGTGCGTTCTCATAGCAATGGGGCCGAAGCAGTTTGAGCTAGAAATAACCCGCTTTATTTCACAGTTCCAATCTGAGGCAATCTTAGGAAGTAATCTTTCAAAAGGACGGGACTGTTCAGAATTGTGAAAATTTGATATAGTGATCAACTGGGCTGGATGTTATTCGTTTCTTCTAGTCCAGTATACTGCGCGAAAATTACAAAGGCTGTTATGATGGCAAAGTTTCACATGGAGGTGAAAGACGAACAACACTGCCATCGTATGTGTTTGCAATCGGATCGCAAACAATCAGTAAAAGAAAGAGAGAAGTATTATGACAGAACACTTGTATAAAAAAGCTCCAATTATTGCTATTTCTTTGGTGGTTGGACTGCTTTCTTGGCTTTTTGTGTCGGGTTATGTATCGTCGCCGGAGTTTCATAAAGATACCTTGGCTGAATTGGAAGAAAAACAGACTACTGTATTGGAGTTATCCTCCGCTTCAGCTGCTGCCTCGGCTGCCATTACCCTAATCCCTGGGGATACAGCGACTCCAATTGCAAACAAACTGGCTGATTTAAGTTCTCACTTTTTGCTGGTTCTCTGTGCCATTTTTCTGGAAAAATATTTACTGACCATTACCGGAACCATTACATTTTCCATACTGATCCCCGTTTCCTGTCTTTTGTATATTTTGTATGCGCTATTTGATTGGAGGAGCTTGCGCCAGGTGGCAGCTAAACTTACTGCGTTTGGATTGTTGATTTTTTTGGTGATCCCCTCCAGTGTTTGGCTGTCCAACATGATTGAGGATACTTATCAGGCTTCTATTG
>DBFWXD010000511.1:0-6831 GCA_048215895.1 Eubacteriales bacterium | reverse complement strand
TCGGGGTATTCGTGATCCCCGCCTTGATTGGAGTGGGGATAGGGGCGGTTATGGCGTCGGGGATGGCCGAAGCGCCGGAAGAGGAGGAAAAACCATGAAAAAAGATGTGCGGCTCTATAACGTGATTCTGCCCATCTGGCTTCTCTGGCTCTTTCCCCAGCTGTTTATTCTGGTGGCCCCCGCCAACCTGGCGGTGGACTGCATGGTGCTGGTCGTGACGCTGACGGCGCTGAAGCACCGGGGCAAGGGAGCGGTGCTGAAAAAGCTCTGGTGGAAGTTCTGGCTGCTGGGATTTTTGGCTGACTTCATCGGGGTGCTGGTCCTGCTGCCTGGGGCGTTTCTTCCCTCCGTCTTTGGCAATGCGGCCTGGACCTACGACCTCGGCACGGCCATGATGGCCAATCCCTTCCACCACCCTGGAGCTTTGGTGTGGACGCTGCTGGCAGTGGCCCTGGCGGGGGTATGCATCTACTTCTTTGACAAGCGGGCGATGAAAAAGTGCGATCTTCTTACGGCCTGGGAGAAGCATGTGGTGGCGCTCACTATGGCCGTTGTCACTGCGCCCTGGCTGTTTCTGGTGCCGGTCTATTATTACTAAGAGAGGTAAGAATATGGAAGCGTGCGGACTGAGGTGGACGGAGCGCATCTTGGCTGTGCTGGGACTGCTGACCATTCCCCTGCACCTGCATAACTGCGTCGCCTGTATCTTTCCCTGGGTCAATTCCAGTCCCGGCAGCGCCTACCCGCCGGAGGCCTATGGGGCCAGTCTGCTCTGGCTGGCCATTGTTCTGGCCATGGACGAATTTTTGATCTGGAAGCGGCGCTTTGTGCTGGCCCGGGTGTTCAGCTGGTACTGGGCGCTGAGCTGTGTGCTGCTGGGCTTGGCACTGCTGAATGTGGGACCGCCCATGCTGTATGCCCTAAGTGGATTTCTGACGCCCCGGGTGGTGCTCGTTCCGTTGCTGGATCTGCTGCCTGGAGTTTCCACGGATGTGGATGGTATGACGGTGACCTTTTTCTTCTGCCTGCTCCAGTGGGGGCTATGCCGGTTCTTGCCCAGACAGGAGAAGAGAACATAATATATGCGCCGCAACTTTCAAAAAGCTGCGGCGCATATTTTTGGAAGGGTTAGGACAGCTGGAACTGTCCGGTATAGAGCCGGTAGTACCGGCCTTTCTTTTCCAGAAGCTGGTCGTGGTCGCCCTTCTCTTCGATCTGCCCGTGCTCGATGACCACAATGCAGTTGGAATTGCGCACGGTGGAGAGCCGGTGGGCAATGACGAACACGGTACGTCCCTCCATGAGGGCATCCATGCCCTTCTGAATGAGAGCCTCGGTGCGGGTGTCGATGGAGGAGGTGGCCTCGTCCAGGATCATCACCGGGGGATCGGCCACGGCGGCCCGGGCAATGGCCAGCAGCTGGCGCTGGCCCTGGGAGAGGTTGGCTCCGTCGCCGGTGACCATAGTCTGGTAGCCCTCGGGGAGACGGCGGATAAAGGAGTGGGCGTTGGCGCTCTTGGCGGCGGCAATGCACTCCTCGTCGGTGGCGTCCAGACGGCCATAGCGAATGTTGTCCATGATGGTGCCGGTGAAGAGGTGGGTGTCCTGAAGAACCGCGCCCAGGGACCGGCGCAGGTCGTCCTTACGGATGGAGCGCACATCGATGCCGTCGTAGGTGATCATGCCGCCCTCGATCTCGTAGAAGCGGTTGATGAGGTTGGTGATGGTGGTCTTGCCTGCGCCGGTGGAGCCCACAAAGGCAATCTTCTGACCGGGGTTGGCGTAGACGGACACGTCCTTCAAAATCCGCTTGCCCGGCACATAGGAGAAGTCCACGTGGTTAAAGCGCACGGCGCCCTTGAGCTCGGTGAGGTAGTAGTCTTCGCCGGGGACATTGCGCACGGTGCCGCGGATCAGGTGGAGCGTGGTCATTCCGGCTTGATCCGGGTACTTCCAGGCCCAGCCGTGGCCGGAGAGGGCAGAAAGGTCGGTGATTTCGGTGAGGGTGCCGTCGGGGGCCACCTTCACCCAGAGACCCTCCTGAGAGTCGGTGCTGGGAGGCAGAAGCTTGAGGCCGTCCTTTTCCCGTACCGCCTGCCCCAGCTCGGTGAGGACGTCGCCCTCCACCAGAACGGGAACCAGAGCCATTCCGGCGCTGCGGGGGGTCTTCCAGGCCCAGATGTGGGTGCGGCGGGTGCTGGTGTTGGGGGAGAGCGTGCCGTTGGCATCCTTCTCCACCTCTACCAGCGTGACGCTGCCCTCGTCCACCTCGGGCTGGGTGTCCATCACCTCAAAGATGCGCTCGGCGCCGGCCAGAGCGGAGAGGAGGGTGGTCATCTGCTGGGAGATCTGGTTCAAAGGCTGGCCCACCTGCTTGGAGTAGTTGAGGTAGACCACCAGACCACCCAGGTCAAAGCCCTGAAGGACGGACAGCAGGCCGCCGAAGGCGGCGGTGAGGGCGTAGCTGATGTTCATGAGGTTGCCGGAGACGGGCATGATCATGATGGAGTAGAAGTTTGCCTTCTGAGCGGCGTCCCGGTAGGCGTTGTTGAGGGTTTGGAACTTTTCCTTGGCCTGCTCCTCGTGGGTAAAGGCCTTGACGACCTTCAGACCCTCGATAACCTCCTGGATTTCGCCGTTCACGTCACCCAGAGCGGCCTGCTGCTTCTGGTAGAAGCGGCGGCTGCGGCCGCCCAGGCGCTTAAAGAGGAAGATGGTCAGCACCAGGAGCAGAGCGGTGACCAGAAAGAGCTTCCAGTTGATAAAGAGCATGAGCAGCACCAGGCCCACAAACATCAGGGCGCTGGAGCAAAGGGACACGACGCTCTGCTCCAAAGCCATCTGCACGTTGTCCGCGTCGTTGGTAAAGCGGCTCATGAGCTCGCCGTGGGGGTGCTGGTCAAAGTAGCTCAGAGGCAGGGACTGCAGCTTATCAAACAGGTCCTTGCGCAGACGGTTGACGCCCCGCTGAGCCAGGCGGACCATCACGGCGGACTGGCAGTAGGTGGCCACACAGCCCACCAGATAGATGCCCACCAGCTTGAGGATGGCAAAGGCCAGACCGGCAAAGTCGGTGCAGCCGGACCAGATAAAGTCGTTGATGATGCCGCGCATCATATAGGAGCCGCCCAGGTTGCTGGACACAGAAAGGATCAAAAACAGCAGTACGGCCAGCAGAGGCAGTTTGCTGCGGGTCAGATAGCCCACCAGACGGCGGGCCGTTTTTGCCATATTCTTCGGCTTGGCATAGCCCCCACGCGGGGCACGATTGGGTCCTGGCATTATTCACCCACCCCCTCTTGCTGAGACTGATAGATTTCCTGATAAATGGCGTTGTTTGCCAGCAGCTCCTCGTGGGTGCCCTGGCCGGCGATGTGGTCGTCGTCCAGAATGAGGATCTCATCGGCGTACTGCACCGAGGAGATGCGCTGGGCAATGATGATGACGGTAGTGTCCTTCAGGTTTTTCTGGAAGGACTCCCGGATGGCCGCCTCTGTGGCCGAGTCCACAGCGGAGGTGGAGTCGTCCAGAATGAGGATGGCGGGCTTGCGCAGCATGGCCCGGGCGATACAAAGCCGCTGCTTCTGGCCGCCGGAGACGTTGGTGCCGCCCTGGGTCAGCATGGTGTCAAACCCGTCGGGGAAAGACATGATAAAGTCGTAGGCCTGGGCGTCTTTGGCGGCCTGGATGATCTCCTCCTCGGTGGCGTCCGGACGGCCCCAGAGGAGGTTTTCCCGGATGGTGCCGGTGAAAAGCACGTTGGTCTGAAGGACCATGCCGATGCGGCTGCGCAGCTCCTCCAGGGGGTAGTCCCGCACATCCATCCCGTCCACCAGAACCGCGCCGCCGGTGACGTCGTAGAACCGGGGGATCAGGTTGACCAGGGAGGACTTGCCGGTGCCGGTGCCGCCCACAATGGCCACAAAGGAACCGGGCTTTACGGTGAAGCTGATGTTGGAGAGCACGTCGTCGCCGGTGCCGGTGGCCACATATTTAAAGGAGACGTTCTTAAACTCCACCTGACCCTTGGGGGCGGGGAGTGCCTGCTCCTTGGCGTGGGGCTTATCTTCCACCGAGGGCTCGGTATTGAGCACTTCGTTAATACGGTGGGCACAGGCCTGGGCGCGGGTGAGCTGAAGCAGAGCCACGGCCACCATCATGACGCTCATCAGAATCTGGAAGATATAGTTGATAAAGGCCTGCAGGTCGCCCAACAGGAAGCCCTCAGCCATCACCATCTTGCCGCCCAGATAGAGTACCGCCACCGTGGCGCCGTTCATGGCCAGCATCATGATGGGCATGATGGCGATGACCTTGAGGCCTACGTTGAGGGCGGCATCCATCAGTTCGTCGTTGGACTTCTTGAATTTGTCCCGCTCGTGGTTTTCCCGGACGAAGGCCTTGACCACCCGAATGGCAATCAGGTTTTCCTGAAGGGTGTTGTTCAATCCGTCGATCTTTTTCTGCATGGCCTCAAACAGGCGGGTACAGATCTTCATCAGAATGCCGATGGCCAGCATCATCAGGGGGATGACCACCAGCAGCACCACAGCCAGACGGGGATTGATGGAGATGCTGATGCACAGTGCGGCAATCAGCATGACCGGAGCCCGGACCAGCATACGCAGGCCCATGTTCAGCATCATGGTCATGGCGTTGACATCGTTGGTCATGCGGGTGATGAGGGAGGCGGAAGAAAACCGGTCGATGTCGGAGAAGGAGAAGTCCTGCACCTTGTCAAACAGGCACTGGCGCAGATTGGCGCCGAAGCCCTGGCTGGCAAAGGTGGAGTACTTGGCGCTGAGTACGCCGCAGGCCATGGCAGCCAGAGAGAGCAGGAGCATGACGGCTCCCATTTTGCAGATATAGGCTACGTCTCCCGCGGGAATGGCTACATCGACAATCTCGGCCATAACCAGGGGGAGAAGAAATTCGCAGATGACCTCCAGGGTGATAAAAATGGGAGATTTGATGGCATCCCGCTTATATCCCTGAAGGTGGGTGATAAATAGGGAAAGCAAGTTAACATTCCTCCTTTGCCTGAGTTGGGGAGGGGGAGCCCTCCCTTAAATTATGGAGCATTCTGCGCCGAAACGACAGAAGCTGCTCCCGTTCCTCCGGGGAAAATCCGGAGAGCATCCGCTGGGACACTGCGGTAAAGGCGTTTTGGCAGCCTGTGACCGCCTCTTGCCCCTTTTCGGTGAGAATCACGCGGTTGCGCCGGGCGTCGCGTCCCGGCTCCCGGCGGATATATCCGCTCTTTTCCAGAGATTTCAGAGAGGTAGCCACGGCTGCGGGGGAAATATGGAGCAGCTGGGCCAAATCCCGCTGGGCGTGACACTGGCCCTCCGGGTCCTGAACGCAGGAACCTTGCAGAATGGTAAGAAGCAGAGGGTGGCCCACTTCTCCCAGACCGACCGCATTGAGCTCGGCCTGAACAGCGGAGCGATGGGCTTGATTGACCTGCCGGGCCAGGATTTCCAGTTCCTGAACGGATGGGTGCACATTACATCCCTCCTTTCAATAATTAACCCGTTAATTATTAACGTGCTGACTATTTTAGCACGGGAGGATCAAAAGTCAAGGGGAGAACAGACAGTTTACAATTTATTCACACAGACAAAAGGAGGGACAGGCAAATACCTGTCCCTCCCGGTAATGTAATCAATTTTTGTTGGGCAAAACAGCGGCAATGGCTCCGGCCAGGGAGCTGATGGGCATGGTCTGGAGCAGGATCTTGCCCGGACCGGTGACCACCGTATGGAACACGCCTTCGCCGCCGAAGAACATATTCTTTACGCCCTTTACAGTCTGGATATCCAGAGAGCAGGTGGCGTCCATCATAGCCAGGTTGCCCGTGTCTACAATCATCTGCTGGCCGGGAACCAGAGTGTACTCCTCGCCATAGCCGTCAATTTCCAGAAAGGCCATTCCGTTGCCGGAGAGCTTTTGCATGATGAAGCCCTCGCCGCCAAAGAAACCGGCCCCAACCTTTCGCTGGAAGAAGACGGACAGCTCTACGCCGCTTTCTGAGGCCAGAAAGGCCGACTTCTGCACGATCAGCGGGCGATCGGGCGTGATGGGGACGGCGCGGATCGCACCAGGGAAGCTGGAGGCAAAGGCGACCATCCCCGGGCCTCCGCGAGCGGTGTAGATGTTCTGGAAGATATTTTCGCCGGAAAACAGGCGGCCAAAGGCTTTGCCAAAGCCTCCTGCGGAGGTTTCCATTTCCATGTTGGGACTCATCCATACCATGGAGCCACTTTCGGTAATCATGCTCTCGCCGCTTGACAGCTCACAGATCACCACGGGGGTGGGCTCGCCCTTAATGGTATACTTCATGTATGCATCTCACCTTTCTTTCTTTCAATGGGTGCCTGGGAATGGGGCATTGCTGGCACCAGTATACTATGAAATTAGGAAGGTCACAAGGGGAAGAGTGGGTAAGAGGCAATAAAAAAGATGCCGTCCAAACGGACAGCACCTTGAAAAAGCAAAGGGTAAAATCAGCGCTTGTTGAACTGAGTCGGCGCGGCCCGGGCAATGTGCCGGGGGCACATTGCCAGCGTCGTTGGGCCGAAGGCCCCGACGGGCGGCCGCCGTTGTGCAATAAAAAAGGTGCCGTCCAAATGGACAGCACCTTGAAAAAGCAAAGAGTAAAATCAGCGCTTGCTGAACTGGGGAGCACGACGGGCGGCCTTCAGACCGTACTCACCTGACCTTGATCCAAAAAGACCAGTATTCATGCGGTTTTTCGGGCTTTCCTCTCTCAGTAAACCCATAGGTAAACCCACGAAATCGCGAAATTTTTGGTGCAGTTTAACGCAGCCC
>DBFWXD010000510.1:0-1915 GCA_048215895.1 Eubacteriales bacterium | reverse complement strand
CGCAGCCCAGCTTCCCCGGCAGGCATCGTTCTGTCCCCACTGTGCCCAGAGCCTTATATCCGCCAAAGCCATCCGCTCCCCTTCGCGGCTCTGGAAAAAGCTTCTGTATCTGGGCGGGGCCGCAGCGGCGCTGGCCCTGCTGCTTCTGGGAATCGCTTCTTCCCTTCTGCCCCGGACCTATGACGGTTTGGGTCAGGTCATCTATACCGACGAGGACGGCACCTATCAGCTATTGCTGGCCTGCAGCAACAACCGCTTCGCCCCCGAGGCGGAAATCACCCAGGAAGCGGAGGTAAACGGGGAATATCGAATGCCCTCCCGGCTGTTTATTAACCACGTGGACACCGGGGCAAACGCCGGGCAGATCTTCCTTCAAAAGGTGGATTCCGTATCTGCCCAGTTCCTCCAGAGCCCGGACAGCCCCAGCCCCATGGTCTGCTCTCAGCCGGAATACCGGGACTTCGCTCCTGAGGCCGCGATGGTTTCCCTGCTGGATTACACCGGACGCAGCGAACCGGCGGAGCTGGTATGGACTCTCAATATGGCAAACGGCGATACCATTAAGCTGCGGCAAAAAATCGACATTGATCCCATCGAGACCTATGACTACCACTACGAGGACTACCCCATGGATACCGTGGAGCAGCTCCAGGCTCTGGTTGACCAGATTACAAAAGAGGTCCCCCTGCCCACGGTGGTGAATCTCTACCTTCCTCCCGTCACCTATGAGGGCGGGCTCACCATTGAGGGCCGGCCCATCAACCTCTACGGCTCTCAGGAGGGGAACCAGCGCACCACCTTTACCGACACCGTCCGGGTGGCTGCCCAGGACGGGCCCATTCTCTACTTCTATGACCTGAACTTCACCGGCCATGGAGAAGGGGTGGGCGTGTCCGCCTCCGCGCGGTTCTGGGCCGAAAACTGCTCCTTCTCCGGCTGGAAGACCGGAATGCTGGGCTATGGCTACGCCTGGGTCAATGTGATTGCCTGCCAGTTTACCGACAACGAGGTGGGCTTCCACTTCAACAGCGACGGCGGCTATGTCAACCACACCATGTTCAACGACAATATTTTTTCCCGAAACGGCACGGCGGTACTGCTGGAACGGGTCCCCACGGACGAAACCATGAATTTCCAGGGCTCCCGGTTCTCCCAGAACGGTACGGACATTGATAACCGCTGTAACCAGCCGCTGGACATTTCTCAGGCCATTTTCCAGTAGCTGTCATCCGGAAAGGAGGCCCCCATGAAATTTACCTGTCCAAACTGCGGCGCTCCCCTCCCCGGGGCCGCCTCCTTCTGCCCCTACTGCGCCCATGAGCTGGGCCTGCGGGCGTGGAAAAAGGCCCCGCCTCTGCTCTCCAGAAAAGCTCTGGCTCTGGCACTGGTATTTGCGGCAGCGGTGCTGGCCGTCGCGGGGTATTTTACCCTCAGCCACCCAAAGGTATGCGACGGCGTGGGCGAGGTCCTTTATTCCCACGGCGGAACCAAGTATCAGCTTCTGGTGGCCTGGCCCAACAACCGCTGCGAGCCTGCGCCCGATATCTATCAGTCGGGAAAAGCGGGCGAGCCGGGCCGCTGGCCCTCCAGGTTTTATGTCAATTACAAAGACACCGGCACCGATGCCTGGGATGAATTTGAGCCGCTGGTGCAGAACGCCACCGTGGAAGTGGTCCAGGATGAAGCAGGGACCTCCGCGCTGAAGGCGGGGGAGCCCACGGTGCGGGACGACTACTCTCCGGATGCCGCTATGGTGTCCTCCCTGGATTTTGACGGAGCCTGCGGAAGCCCCCAGTGATATGTACCCAGAATTCTGGACACATAAAAAATTGAATTAGGTGCACATGGATGCCTCTCTGAATTTTGTAGGAGGCATCCATTTTGTTTTCTCTTGGATTCTTTCGTTGTTGTAGTA
>DBFWXD010000051.1:0-2218 GCA_048215895.1 Eubacteriales bacterium | reverse complement strand
TGCCATCACAGGCGACAACGGCGTTGGAAAGAGTACCCTTTCCCGCTGCCTGTGCGGCCTGATGCGGGAGAGTGCCGGAACGATCCGACTCAACGGCCGCGTCCTTGGCCCGAAGCAGCGGCAGCGGATCGCCTGCTGCGTCATGCAGGATGTGAACCATCAGCTCTTTTCCGACAGCGTATGGGGAGAGTGTCAGTTGGCTATGGAAGGACTCTCTGACCAGCGCATCCAGGAGGTGTTGGAGCGGCTCCATTTGCTTGCGTTCCGGGAAAAGCACCCTATGTCCCTCTCCGGCGGTCAGAAGCAGCGTTTGGCGGTGGCTACCGCCATGCTGTCCCAAAAGACGCTGCTGGTATTCGACGAGCCCACCAGTGGTCTGGACTATGCAAGAATGCAGGAAGTGGCCTGTTGCGCACGGGAACTGGCGGACGAGGGCCGGGTGGTTCTGGTGGTGACACATGACCGCGAATTTCTCCAGTGCGCCTGTGATCGAGTCCTGGAACTTTGAGAAAGGAGCTGAGCCGCAGTGGCATTTTTACAGGACAGCCAGCCGGATCTGCGCCTCTTGGCCAAGAGTGGTGGGTGCAGCGTTTATCAGCTGCGAAATGAGAGCGGCGAGGGAACCATGACCGTCTATGAGGTGTTCCCCGGCGCTACCATCCTGTATAACGATTTCCACATGGCCTATTGCGACTCCTCTTTTGAAACCCGACAGGATCTCCTCTGCATCGACTATTGCCGGGAGGGCCGGATGGAATACGCTGTGGGCAACGATGCGTTCTCCTATGTGGAGGCAGGTGACCTGAAAGTGGATCGCCGCCTGAAGCACAAAGGATACTTTTCTCTCCCGTTGTCCCACTATCATGGCATCTCCATGTGCTTTGACCTGTCCATGATCCCCATGGAGCTGGCTCGTCTGGCGGGAGACTATCCTTTGGATCTGGCTGCCATCCAGCAGAAATTCTGCCCGGATGCCCGGCCACGGGTCATTCACGGAGCACCCTCGGTGGATCACATTTTTCAGGAGTTGTGTGCCGTACCGGAGCGGATCAAAATGCCCTACTTCCGGGTAAAGATTCTGGAGCTGCTGCTGTATCTCGGCGCCCTGGAATTGGGAAGCGGAACGGAAAAACCATATTTTTACCGTTCCCAGGTGGAAACGGTAAAGGCCATCCGCTCCTATCTGGTGGAGCATCTGGATCAGCATATCACGTTGGAGGCCCTGTCCAGACAGTACCAGATCCCTTTGACCACCATAAAGGCCTGCTTCAAAAGTGTATATGGCAGTCCGGTGAACACCTATATGCGGGCACTGCGGATGGATCGGGCGGCTCTGCTGCTTCGGAAAGAACCGGAGGCCAGCGTTACAGAGATCGCCGGAGCGGTGGGCTATGACAGCTCCAGCAAATTTGCCGCGGCTTTTCGGGCGGTGAAGGGACAAACTCCGCTGGAATACCGGCGAGGCGGCGGGAATCCCGTTCTCTCTTTTCCTGACGAAACGGAGTGACGCTGGCTGTGCGGAGCGGCAAGCACGGGTAAGAACCGATACAATAGGGCATGGTGAGAGATGTCTCACCATGCCCTATTTTTTGAAAGGAGTGGTTTTGTGAAACAACGCAGCTGGCTGGCCATCCTGCTCTCCTTTGCCGGTCCCTGCCGGGGAAAGCTGGTCTTGTCTGTTATATGCGCAATTATCAGCGTGGTGGGGGGCTTTGTGCCGTATCTGGGGGTCTATGAGATCCTTCGCCTGTTTATCCATCAGTCGGCCTCCGGCATGGAGCTTCTCCGATGGGCTGGAGTGTGTCTTGCGGGATATGCGGTCAAGGTAGCTTTTTACGCCTTTTCAACCATGCTGGCCCATGTGTCCGCCTACACCATTCTGGAGGGCCTGCGCCGTCAAGTGGCCCAAAAACTGATGCACGCTCCCTTGGGGAGTGTGTTGTCAAAGCCCATCGGTTCCCTCAAGAGTACCATTGTGGATCGGATCGAGGACATTGAGCCGCCGCTGGCCCACATGATACCGGAATTGAGTTCCAATGTGCTGCTGCCCATCGTGGTGGTGATTGCCCTCTTTGCCATGGATTGGCGGATGGGCCTTGCCTCCCTTGCTACGATTCCGGCCGCGCTGATCCCCATGGCGGCGAGCCTGCGGACCTACAACGAAAAGTATGCCGCCTATATGGCAGCCAATGCTCAGGTCAACAGTATCATCGTGGAG
>DBFWXD010000509.1:0-10659 GCA_048215895.1 Eubacteriales bacterium | reverse complement strand
CAGAAGTGACTGCCATTGACCGAAAGAAAAAAACGGTGCATGTGAAAAACACGGCAACCGGGGAAGAATATGAGCAACCCTATGATCGCTTGATCCTGGCGCCAGGTGCGGAAGCGCGGAAATTGCCTATCGAGGGAGCAGAGCTTCCGGGTGTGTACACCTTGCGTACCGTACAGGATGCAGTACAGATTCGGAAAGCGGCGGTAGACCGCGGCGCAAAAAGTGCTGTGGTGATTGGAGGAGGCTTCGTTGGGCTGGAAGTGGCGGAGAATCTGCGTCACGCTGGGCTTGAGGTCTGTGTGATGGAAGGTACTGACCAGATATTCCCTCCCTTTGATCGGGAGATGGCCAACATCGTGACTGGAGAAATGGAGCGGAACGGGGTTCGCGTCTATACCAAGTGTGCGGTGGAGAAAATCCAGACCAAAGAAAACAGCCTTCAGGTGTGTTCTTCCCAAGTGAATGTGAATTGTGACCTGGTGATCGTAGCGGTAGGTGTGGTACCGGAGAGCGGGCTTGCCAAAGCCTGTGGCTTGGAGGTTAACGAGAGGGGAGGCATTGTGGTAGACAGCCAGATGGCCACCTCGGATGAAACTATTTTTGCTGCTGGAGATGTGGTGGAGAAATTTCATAGGATCTCTCAACAGAGGACCATGCTTCCTCTGGCTGGTCCGGCCAGCAAACAGGGAAGAGTGATTGCGGACAACCTGGTGGGAATTGCCAGCAGCTTTTCGGGAGTGCTGGGTGCTTCTGTGTGCAAGGTATTTGGGCTAACGGCCGCCTGTGTGGGATTAAATGAAAAGACACTTCAGGCTCAGAAAAAGGCGTATGAAACTATTTACCTGTCTCCCTCTCAGCATGTGGGTGTTTACCCGGGTGCAAGCCCCTTGACCATGAAGTTGCTTTTCGGAATGGATGGTAAGGTGTTGGGCTGCCAGTGTGTGGGTACCGAGGGCGTGGAAAAACGGGTGGATGTGATCGCCGCAGCCATGAGATTTGGGGGCAGTGTTTCCGACCTGGCAGAGATGGAACTCTGCTACGCACCGCCTTACTCCTCTCCGAAGGATCCCGTTAACTATGCCGGATATATAGCAGAAAATGTTCTGTCCGGCCGAGCGCCTGTAAAGCACTGGCATGATTTGGCGGGAAGAGACGAGAATAACAGTGTGCTTCTGGATGTGCGGACCCCGGAGGAGTACCAGCAAGGACATCTGAAGGAAAGCATTAATATTCCGGTGGACGAGTTGCGGGAGCGGCTGGAGGAGTTGCCGAAAGATAAAGAAATCTGGGTATACTGTCAGGTGGGGCTGAGGGGATATATTGCTCAGCGAATTCTGATGCAGTGCCGTCCCGGGCAGAACATATATAATTTGTCTGGTGGTTATCGGCTGCTTACTGTGGCGCAGTTACTCCCCAAAATTGGATAAAACATTAATCAAAAGATAAGCTGAAAGGAGAATCTCTATGAAAAAAATTCTGGTCATTCACGGATTGGATCACGATAAGATGGGAAAGGATGCCGACAGTCCCCACGCTGTCACGATGGAAACACTGAACAAACAGATGGAGCAGGCGGCTAAACAGCTGGGCGTGACCCTCTCGTTCTATCAAAATAACGATATGCAAAGCGTCTGCAATACTATTTTGTCTGCCCCTGAACAGGGAATACAGGGAATTGTATTTAACCCTGCTGCTTGGATGGATTCCGGTGCGGAAATTGCTCAGACCTTGAAAATGGCGGATCTTCCTGTGGTAGAAGTACATATGTCCAATATCAACAAGGAGGTCACATGCAGCAATGTGATTGCCCCGGCGGTGACGGGGCTGGTGACTGGATTTGGTGAATCGGTCTATGTGACTGGCCTTCGGATGCTGTCTGAGTATCTTTGTAAGCAATAAAAGCGTTCAAAAACTCATTACCCCCCAATTCCCCCCCACCGATACATATCCGCGGGAGCGAAAAAGGTACCGCACACATCCAAGTGGTGCAGGGTTACAGGGCTTGAGGTATATATTGAGTACCTGACAACAAAAATCCGGCAGGGGAAATCCCCCACCGGATTTTTGTCGTGTATGTACAGCGCTGCGGCTGTGGCGTCGATCGTTTTTACCCTTAGAATTCCAGCGCTCCAATTTCCTTTTCCAGAATATCCACCAGAGTGCCCTTTTGTACCAGGTCGAAGATATACTCAATATCCGGATAGAGGAAACGGTCGTTGTCCACAAAAGGAACCTTCTCCCGGACGAAGTCACGCACCTTAGCCAGGGCGGGGGAGGGCTCCAGGGGCTTCAGAAAGTCCATGGCCTGGAGGGCCACATAGATCTCAATAGCCGTCATGTACTGGAGCTTTCTCACCACCTGGCCTGCCTTCTTGGAGGCGTAATAACCCATAGAGACGGGGTCCTCCTGACCGGCGCAGGTGGGGATGCTGTCGATGGATACCGGTGCGGCCAGGTGCTTGATTTCGTCCATCAAGCCGGCGGAAGTATACTGGGTGATCATCAGACCGCTGTTGAGTCCGGGATTGGACACCAGGAAGGCAGGCAGGCCGTCGTTCAGGTTCCGGTTTACCATGCGGTCGGTGGCGCGCTCCACCTGGTTGCCCACAATGGCGCAGGCCATGGAAAGAAAGTCGGCGTAAGCGGCCACAAAGCTGCCGTCAAAGTTGCCGGACATCAGGGCCACACCGTCATCCTCGCCCTCGGCAAAGATCTCGGGATTGTCGCTGATGGAATGCATCTCGTCCACGATCACGGCGTAGGCATCCTTCATCATCTTTTTGGCTGCGCCGTGGACATGGGCCATACAGCGCATGACATAGGCATCCTGTACCTTGCTGTCCCGATATTTCTCACAGATCTGGCTGCCCTCCAGCATTCTGAGGAGATTGCGCGCCGCGCCGCCCTGCTCCTCGTGGTGCTTGGCACCGTGTACCCGGGGATCGAGAGCCTTGGTGGTGCCTCGCAGGGCCTCGTAGCACAGCGCGCCTGCCAGCTCCACATTCTGCATGGTATTCAGTGCCTCGTAGACGGCCAGCAGCCCCAGAGCGGTGACGGTGATGGTGCCGTTGGTCATGGAGAGGCCCTCCTTGCAGGCGAGCTTGATGGGAGTCAGGCCATTCTGGGCCAGAACCTCGGCCGCCGGAGCCGGAACACCGTCCCGGAAAATCTGCCCCTCGCCGATATAGGCCATAGCCAGGTGGGCTTCCACGCCCAGATAGCCCACAGAGCCCTCACTGGGGGCGTAGGGGATCAGATCCAGGTTAAGCATATTGCGGATGAGCTCCAGAGTCTCCAGGCGGATGCCGGAGTGGCCCTTTCCTGCGTTCAAAATGGTCTGGAGCATGATGGCCCGGGCCTGAACCCGGGAGAGCGGCTCACCCACTGCCACCGAGTGGGTACGGACAATGTTTTCCTGCAGGGTGGAGGCATCCTCCGGGGAGATGGTATAGCGGACGTTCTCGCCAAACCCGGTGGTCACGCCGTAAATAATGCGTCCTTCCTCCATAAACTTATCCAGCAGACGGCGGTTAGCCAAAACGGCCTGCTGCATCTCGGGGGAAAACACAACCTGAGCGCCAAATTTGGCAACGGCAATAAACTCATCCAGAGTCAGCATGCAGTCAGTGATGGTTACCTGCTGAATCTTTTTTGCGTTTTTGAAAGACATTTCCATAATTGTAACTTCCTTTCTATGCTGCGTGATGGGATCAAACGATCTTTCCGACAACTTTCATGACGTTTATAAAAAGCAATATCCGTGCCAAATGTTTGACGTACCCGTTTTTTTGTTTTTAGATCAAATATTTCGGCTTTTCGGTCTGTTTTCCCATTTTTTCATAGAAAAGAGAGGGCAAAAAGTATTTGCCTGCAAAATATTTTTTCGCAAAATTTATTTTACAAATTGACAATCCATCGCGGAGCCCCGTATAATCATGGCATGATTGCGACTTGTACGGTTTCGCCCGCAGGAGGGATTTCTCATGGCAGTGTTCTATGATCTTTTGCTTGTTTTGACCCCGGATGACCGTGTGCAGAGCATTCAATTTGCTTGGCCGGAAGTCTCCCTGCCCAATCAGGAGGAGACAGATCATTGGATCGGCCTTTCCCTGGAGGAGATTCCCAATATGCGGTGGGATTTTTCCGGTGGAACCGTGCTCTGGGGAAGCAACCGGTTCTTTTTTCGCTTCGTTTCCCCTGTGCCGGAGACGCGCTGCCTTCTGCTCCAGCGGGAGAATCAAAAAGAGGCGCTGATGGAGGCTGCTCTTAATCTGTGTCCGGACGGCATTCAAATTTACGATGCCAAGGCGGATGTGCAATTTTTTAACCAGAGCTTCCTGGACTTGTTGGAGCTGCCCCATACCGAGCACGTGGAAGGAAAAAATATCTTGAATATCTTCTCGGTGGATCCGGAATACAGCTCGACTCTGGCCGCGTTGAACCTTAGAACCTGTGTCCAGGGAAGATTTGACCGATATAAGTCCTCCACGGGAAAAGAGCTGCTTACCGTAAATGCCAGCTACCCTGTTTTTGAAGAGGGGAGGCTTTTGGGCTGTGTCACCATTGAGCGGGACAGCAAAATTATCGAGCAGCGGCTGAACGCTTACAAAAATTTGCAGCAAATCATATTTCGGCATATGTCCTCCTCCCTGGAACAATCCCAAGGTACCCGCTACACCCTGCACGACCTTGTGGGGGCCGATCCTCTGCTCACAGCCGCAAAAAAGTTGGCGGCCAAGATGGCCCCCAGGGATTTGAATATCCTCATCCAGGGGGAGACCGGTACGGGCAAGGAAATCTTTGCCCAGGGAATTCACAATCTCAGTTCCCGCAAGAATGAGAAGTTTGTAGCGGTTAACTGTGCGGCCTTTCCGGAATCGCTGATTGAAGGACTGCTGTTTGGCACAACGAAGGGCGCTTTTACCGGCAGTACAGACAAAATGGGGCTGATTGAGGAGGCAAACCACGGCACGCTGTTTTTGGATGAGCTCAATTCCATGAGCCTGGGCATGCAGGCCAAGCTGCTCCGGGTGGTGCAGGAAAAGACCTTGCGCCGGGTCGGCAGCACGAAGAGCATCCCGGTGGATGTGCGGATCATCTCCTCCTGTAATGAAGATGCCTATGCGCTCAGTGAGAGCGGCGCGCTGCGCCCTGATCTCTTCTACCGGTTGGCCTCTGTGGTGGTGGAAATTCCTCCGCTCAGAGAACGCATGGATGATATCCCACAACTGACCTGGCACTACATCCATAAAAATCAGCCTCTGACGGCCCACCCCATTACCGACATCTCCCCGGCGTTCTGGGAGCGCCTCAGGCAGCACCGCTGGCCCGGCAATGTACGCGAGCTGTTTCACGTTTTGGATTACGCCATAAGTGACTGTGAAGAGGGCGTGTTGCGGGAGGAAAACCTTCCCTCTCACTTCCGCAGCAGGGAGGAGCCGCCTTCCGTTCCCAACGGCCATCCGGCCGACGACCTTCTGGAGGAGCCCTTTGGAGAGGGGCTGGCCGCACTCATGCAGGAGCGTGAACAGCAGCTTGTCACAGAAGCCTACCGTCTGGCTCAGGGCAATATGCGAAAAGCCGCGGCCCTTCTCAAAATCAGCCGGCAGAATTTTCAGTATTATGCAAGAAAATACCATCTTCGGGACCGCTGAACATCCAAAAAAGACAGACAACGAGGGCATCTGCTGGTGCAGATGCCCTCGTTGCCGTTTGAGGAAGAATAGGGTAAGGGGAGAAGCCATATTTACCCCAGAGGGGAAGTGTATGAAAGGTTACGTTACGCAGCGACATCCTGCTCGGGCTTATAGGTAATCAAGGATACCACGATGAGCACCACCAGGGCCAGCAGGGAGCTGGCAATGTCGCTGGGGATTCCAAAGAAGGAGAAGCCGCTCCAGCCCAGGGCCACAAACAGCAGGCCGCTGAACAATCCGGCAAAGGCACCGGCCTTGGTCGCCTTCTTCCACAGCAGTCCAGCCACCACGGGGGCAAACACGCCGGCGGTGAAGAGGGTGTAGGAAGAATTCAGAACCTGCAGGACAGAGGGAATCGCCAGGGCGACCACCACGGAGATAATGCCGACAAACAGGGTCATGATCTTGGACAGGTTCAGCAGCTTCTTCTGCACATGGGGATCGGCGGGGTCGTCCTTGCTGATGTAGCGCACATAGATGTCATTGACCACATGGGAAGTGGCAGCAGTCAGAATGGAGTCGGCGGTAGATACGACCGCGGCAATGATAGCGGCCAGAGCAAAGCCGGAGAGCACGGGGGGAAGGGTGGCGCGGATGATGGTGGGGACGATCATGGAGGAGACCTCCATATCGGGGAACATGGCGCGGCCTGCCATACCCAGCAGTACGGGGAAGAAGCAGATGACCAGCAAAATGATACAGGCCAAAATGGCGGATTTGTATGCGGTCTTGGTGTCCTTGGCGGCGAAGAGACGCTGATACACATCCTGCCCGATCAGGGTATAGATGAACATGGGCATAATGAGCCAGAGCACATAGGAGGGCTCGGTATCCTTCAGCAGGCTGAAATAGTTGCTGGGCACGTCGGTGGTCTGGATCTGGGCCACCAGGGAATCCCAGCCGCCCACCTGGGTCAGAACCACGATGGCGGCGGCGATCAGGCCCAGCGCCGCGACGATGATCTGAATGAAGTCGGTGACGGTCACGGCCCACAGTCCGCCGAAGGCCGTAAAGCCAATGAAGAAGGCGGCCACAATAATGGCACAGGTGGTGGGAGTGCCCAGCCGCAGGGAGGACAGGATACTGCCGGCGGAGGTAACCTGGCCGGCCAGGATGCCGATCAGTGCCAGCAGGGACAGCAGCGTGGTGAGAATACGCAGCAGCGGGCTTTTATAGCGGTTCTCTACGATCTCAGTAACGGTATAGACGTTCATGCCTTCCATACGCTTCAGAATCAGGCACACAGCCAGAATGCCCAGAGCGCCGGCGATGGGGCTCCAGTAGGCGCTCATACCTTTTTCATAGGCCTCGCTGCCGACGCCGATCACATAGCCGCCGCCGAAGTAGGTGGCTACCAGAGTGCCGGTTGCCAATCCAACGCCCAGCCGGCGTCCGGCCAGCAGATAGTCGTCAATGTTATTATTAAATTTGTTGCAGTAAATGCCTACCCCAAAAATTGCGGCTAAGTAGAGAACGATAATTGCTAATTCCATAATAGTTTCCTCCTTTTAATTCACACTTGCCAAAGGTTCGTTTTTCCTGCGTTTACAGCCTCCCTTGCAGCAGAAATCCCTTTGCCCTGGGATCTGCATAATCTGTGCGATAAGGTTTCCAGCAGCGACTATGTGGATACCTCCGATAAAAAGACAGGCGATATAGGGGGAGGCACCCTCTTCCTACGCGCTGTACCCGCTGAGTGCTGCGCACCGTTTCTTTAAAATTCCAGTTCTCCAATCTCCTTCTCCAGAATGTCCACCAGGGTGCCATCCTGTACCAGACTGAAGATATACTCAATATCCGGGTAGAGGAACCGGTCATTATCCACGAAGGGGACCTTCTCCCGGACAAAATCCCGGACCTTGGCCAGGGCGGGAGAGGGTTCCAGGGGTTTGAGGAAATCCATGGCCTGGAGCGCCACATAGATTTGGATTGCAGTTACATACTGCAGCTTGCGTACCGCTTGCCCGGCTTTCTTGGAGGCATAGTAGGCCATGGAGACGGGGTCCTCCTGGTTGGCACAGGTGGAAACATTGTCGATGGTAACGGGAATGGCCAGGTGCTTGATCTCATTGACCAGGCCTGCGGCGGTGTACTGGGTGATCATCAGGCCGCTGTTAAGGCCGGGGTTGGATACCAGGAAGGCGGGCAGGCCGTCGTTCAGGTTCCGGTTCACCATTCGGTCGGTACACCGCTCCACCACGTTGGCTACAATGGCGCAGGCCATGGAGATCATGTCCGCATGGGAGCCCACAAAGCTTCCGTCAAAGTTGCCGCACATGAGGGCCACGCCGTCATCCTCTCCCTCCGCGAAAATCTCGGGGTTGTCGCTGATGGAGTGCATCTCATTCACCATGACCTCATAGGCCTCTTTGATCAGCTTCTTAGCGGAGCCGTGGAGCTGAGCCATGGAGCGCAGTACATAGGCGTCCTGTACCTTGGCATCCCGGTAACGCTCACAGATCTGGCTGCCTTCCAGCATCCGGCGCAGGTTGCTGGCGCTGGTGATCTGCTCCTCATGGCGCTTGGCCTGGTGAATCCGGGGGTCCAGAGCCTTGGTGGTGGCGCGCAGCGCCTCGTAGCACAGTCCGCCGCCCAGCTCAATATTCTGCATGGTGTGCATCGCCTCATAGAGGGCCAGCAGCCCCAGCGCAGTAACGGTGATGGTGCCGTTGGTCATGGTGAGGCCTTCCTTATAAGAAAGCTTCAGAGGGGCCAGGCCATGCTTTTTCAATATCTCCAGAGCGGGAGCGGGCTGACCGTTTTCATAGATCTTGCCCTCACCTATGTAGGCCATGGCCAGGTGGGCCTCCACACCCAGATATCCCACGGAGCCCTCGCTGGGGGCATAGGGGATGAGATCCAGATTGAGCATATTGCGGATGAGCTCCAGGGTCTCCAGCCGGATGCCGGAGTGGCCCTTTCCCGCGTTCAAAATGGTCTGGAGCATAACAGCACGGGCCTGAACCCGGGTGAGGGGCTCGCCCACCGCCACCGAGTGGGTGCGGATGATGTTCTCCTGGAGAGTCGTGGCGTCGTTGGGGGAGATGGTATAGCGGACATTTTCTCCGAAGCCGGTGGTCACGCCGTAGATAATGCGCCCCTCGTCTAAAAACCGCTCCAGCAGCTTCCGGTTGGCCGCGACTGCCTCTTTCATCTCCTGGGAGAACTCCACCCGGGCGCCGAATTTGGCAACGGCAATAAATTCATCCAGGGTCAGCATGCAGTCTGTAATGGTTACGGTCTTAATCTTCTTTGCATTTTTGAAATACAATTCCATATTTGACAGTTCCTTTCTGAGGTGAGCCTTAGGGCAAATTTCTGCTTTTCCTATTAAGCAATGTTCGTGCCAAAAAAATCTTTTTGAAAAAAGATGTGTTTTCCCGCCAAAGCTGCCTATTTATACGCATACTTTGTTGCCCTGTATGCCGATTTGCTGCAAAATTTTTTGACTGAAAAAATTTTTTGCGCAAAAAATTTTGATTTTCCTTGACGGGATAATACCTTCTTCGCTATAATTTTGCTGTCTGGCAGGAAACCGCAGCCCCAGAGTAAAACAAGGAGATCGAACGATGGCAACGATGTATGACTACCTATTTACACTGGCAGAGGACGGCGTCATCCGGCAGGTGCAGAGTTCTCCCTCCGGCCAGTATCTTCCCATGTGGCAGGACAGCGCCGGCTGGATCGGCCTTGCTCCGGAGAATATTCCCAACACCGTGTGGAATCATGCAGCCGGCTCGGTGATCTGGAACCAGATCCCCTTTCGGTTCACCCAGCTGCACCCCACACCGGATGTAAACTGTCTGCTGCTGCAGCGGGAAAATATGCGTGAGGCGCTGCTGGAAGGGACGCTTGACGTAATCCCGGATGGTATCCAAATTTACGATGCTGCGGGAACGGTACAGTTTTTTAACCGCAGTACCCTCGACCTTCTGGAGTACTCCTCTTCCCGGCAGGTGGAGGGCCACAATCTGTTGGATATTTTTGCGGTGGACCCGGAATACAGCACCACGTTGGCTGCGCTGCATACCCATTCTGCGGTGGTCGGGCGCGTGGATCAGTATAAATCCACCACCGGAAAGAACCTCTCCACGGTCAATACCGGCGTTCCGATTTTCAAAGACGGAGTGCTGCTGGGCTGCGTCTCCTTCGAGCGGGATATGAAGCTGCTGCAAAAAAATATTTCCAACTATCAGAATGTGCAGAACATTCTGCTTCGGCATCTGCCTGCCTCCATGTCCAGCGCCCAGAGTACCCGCTATACCCTTCAAGATGTGATTGGCTCCGATCCGCTGCTGATTGCCGCTAAAAATCTGGCCGCCAAAATGGCCCTGAAGGATATGAATATCCTGATCCAGGGGGAGACGGGTACCGGAAAGGAAATTTTTGCCCAGGGCATCCACAATCTGAGTTCCCGGAAGAATGAAAAATTCGTGGCCATCAACTGTGCCGCCTTTCCGGAAAACCTGATTGAAGGACTGCTGTTTGGTACGGCAAAAGGGGCTTTTACCGGCAGCACGGACAAAATGGGGCTGATTGAAGAGGCAAATCATGGCACGTTATTTTTGGACGAGCTCAATTCCATGAGCTTGAGTATGCAGGCCAAGCTTCTTCGGGTACTTCAGGAAAAAACTCTGCGCCGGGTGGGGGGTACCAAAAATATCCCCGTGGATATCCGGGTGCTCTCTTCCTGCAACGAAGATGCGTATGAACTGAGCGAAAGCGGGGCGCTGCGGCGGGACCTCTTTTACCGCCTGGCCTCTGTGGTGGTGGAAATTCCTCCTCTGAGAGAACGGCTTGATGATATTCCCCAGCTGACCTGGCACTATATTCGTAAAAACCAGGAGCTGTGTGTTCAGCCTATTACAGAGATCTCCCCCGACTTTTGGGAGCGGCTGCGCGCGCACCGTTGGCCGGGCAACGTGCGGGAGCTGTTCCATGTGCTGAGCTTCGCGCTCAGTGA
>DBFWXD010000508.1:0-2809 GCA_048215895.1 Eubacteriales bacterium | reverse complement strand
CGCAGCCCCGCCGCACAGACCCGGCCCTGTCGCCCCCACCAGCGCCACCCCGAAGGGAGCACTGTTTTGAAAGATTGCCGCCCCGGACAGGGCGGCGGACAGCAGCAGGCATATGCCCGCCTTGATCCCAAGGGCCAGAGCGGAGGCGGACAGCCTGACCTGCCCGGTGCGCTGGGATTGCTGGCGCAGCTGATTGAGTTTGGCACGGATGATCTTCTTGGCAGTCATGCCTGTCTCCTCCTAAGTGGGGCCCGGCGCGGGCCGGTGCCGGCTGGTTGTGGGCTCCATTATATTCCAAAAACTGGAAAATATTAGTCGAAGAAACGGAGGAGAAATAAGCCGCTCCAAAACCGGGAGAATAAAGTTAGGACTTGTATTTTTGGGGGAAATCGAATACAATATATCATAGTATGAGTATCAAAACTCCCTATCCTCAGTGAAAGGAAGGTAATCCTATGAAACTGCAAACAGAACTGGGTGAGATCCGCATCAGCAGCGAGGTCTTCACCACCGTTACAGGCAGCGCGGCCACCAACTGCTACGGCGTTAAGGGCATGGCGGTGCGTTCCACCACGGACGGGCTGGTTCATCTGCTGAAGCGGGAGTCCATGGCCAAGGGCGTCAAGGTGTACTATAACGAGGATGGCACGGTGTCCATCGAGCTTCATATTATTGTAGAAAACGGCGTGAATCTTATGGCCGTATGTCGCTCCATCATGAGCGAGGTGCGCTATGTGGTCAGCAAGACCACCGGCGTGGAAGTGGCGTCGGTGGACGTTTGTGTGGATTCCATGCGATTTTGATCATTCGTAGAAAGGAACTTAGCCGACTATGGTAAAGAATATCGACGCGGCGGTATTTCAGCGGATGGTCATCCATGCGCACGCCGCAATAAATGCCCAAAAACAGGTGATTAACGACCTGAACGTGTTCCCCGTCCCGGACGGAGACACCGGCACCAATATGACGCTGAGCATTGGGGCCGCCTCCAAGGAAATGAAGAAGAACCACTACGATACGGTGGGCCAGGCCGCCCAGGGAACTGCCTCCGCGCTGCTGCGGGGCGCCCGGGGCAACTCCGGCGTCATTCTCTCCCTGCTGTTCCGTGGGTTTGCCAAGGCGGTCAAGGAGAAGGAGACCATGGATGGCCGGGATCTGGCCATTGCCCTGGACTTCGGTGTGGCCGCGGCCTATAAGGCGGTCATGAAGCCCGCCGAGGGCACCATCCTGACGGTTTCCCGTCTGGCGGCCGCCCGGGCGGCCGGCTGTGCCCGGGAGGCGGACAGCGTGGAAGAGGTGCTGGAGGCCGCCATTCAGGAGGGCCAGGTGGCCCTGGACAACACCATTAACCAGAACCCTGTGCTGAAAAAGGCGGGGGTTGTGGACGCCGGCGGCAAGGGCTTCCTGGTGATCCTCCAGGGTATGCTGGACGAGCTGCGGGGCGTGCCCATGCCCGACAGCGGCGAGGATGCCGCCCCTGCGGAGAAGGCCGACTTTGTGGCCATGGCCGCGGAGGAAATTACCTTTGCCTTTGATACGGTATTTATCGTGCGCAAGCACCAGGAGAATGTGAACCTGGACCCCTTCCGCAAGTACCTCAACAGCATTGGCGACAGCCTGGTCATTGGCGAGGACGACCAGGCCTTCAAGGTCCACGTCCACACCAACATCCCCGGCGCCGCCCTGACCGAGGCCCAGAAGTACGGCACCCTGGAGCTGGCCAAGATCGAGAACATGCGCACCCAGGCGGACGATTTGGCCGCAGGCAAGCACGTTCAGAGCACCGATGACCTGGACGCCATCGAGGCGGAGCTGGAGGCGGGCTGCAATGCCGCCCCGGAGAAGGCCGCCCCGGAGAAGAAGTTCGGCTATGTGGCCGTGTGTGCCGGAGCCGGGCTGGAAGCGGTGTTCCGCGATCTGGGCGTGGACGGCCTGGTGGGCGGCGGTCAGACCATGAACCCCTCCACCGAGGACATTTTGAAGGAGATCGAGCGCACCCCCGCCGAGATCGTCTATGTCCTGCCCAACAACAAGAACATCATCATGGCCGCTGAGCAGTGCGTGCGCCTGTGTGAGGACAAGAAGGTTGTGGTCCTGCCCACCAAGACGGTGCCCCAGGGCATCTCCGCCATGCTGGCGGTGGACCCCGATGCCAGCGAGGAGGACAACACCCAGGCTATGCTGGACGGCTTTGCCAATGTGCACACCAGCGAGATTACCTACGCTGCCCGGGACTCCGACTTTGACGGCTTTGCCATCAAGCAGGGCGACTATCTGGCCCTGGAGGAGCACCAGCTCTTCGGCACCGACCAGGATCTGGCTTCGATTCTGGACCGCCTGGCTCACTCCGACAACCACCAGGGAGCGGAGTTTATCTCCATCTTCTACGGTGAGGATGTGACCGAGGAACAGGCCCAGGAGGCGGAGAAGATTTTCGCTGCGGCCTGCCCCAACGCGGAAGTGACCCTTCTGCCGGGCGGTCAGCCGGTCTATTACTATATGATTTCTGCGGAATAAGAGATAAAAAAGGCGCCCATCCATTTGGATGGGCGCCTTTTTTGTGTCTTTACTCAATGGCGATCTTGGTGTTGGTCTCCAGAGCTTTGGGGGCCTGCTTGGGCAAAGTCAGCTTCAGCACACCGGATTCGTACTTGCACTGTACGTCCTCGGGGCGAATGTCGCCCACATAGAAGCTTCTGGAGCAGGCGCCGGCGTAGCGCTCCTGACGGATGAAGCGGCCGTCCTCGTCCTCCTCGTCCTTGTCCAGACCCTTGGCGGCGCTGACGGTCACGTAACCGTCCTCCAGCTC
>DBFWXD010000507.1:0-2441 GCA_048215895.1 Eubacteriales bacterium | reverse complement strand
CTGTTGACGGCTACATAAATTACTACAACAACGAAAGAATCCAAGAGAAAACAAAATGGATGCCTCCTACAAAATTCAGAGAGGCATCCATGTGCACCTAATTCAATTTTTTATGTGTCCAGAATTCTGGGTACATATCAGGGTCCCCTCGGTTTTTTTACATGTTTTGAAGAATTTCCTCCAGCTCCTCTTTGGAGTAGTGGTACACCTGGTCGCAGAACTGGCAGGTGAGCTCCGCTTTGCCCTGGTCCCGGATGAGCTCTTCCAGATCCTTTTTGCCCATGCTGATGAGGGCCCGGGTCACCCGGTCGCGGGAGCAGTAGCAGCGGTACTCCACCGGGTGCTTCTCCAGAATTTCCAGGTCGAAATCCTTTAATACGGTCCGTAAGAGACCCTCGCCGTCCAAGCCATCGGCCAGAGCGTGGCTGACCGAGCCCATGGCGTGGACGCCCGCTTCGATCTTGGTGATCATGTCCTCGCTGGCGCCGGGGAGCAGCTGGATGAGATAGCCGCCGGCGGCGGTGACGCTCTGGTCCAGCCCCACCAGCACGCCCAGGGCGCAGGCGGTGGGGATCTGCTCGCTTTCCACAAAGTACATGGCCAGGTCGTCGGCAATTTCCCCGGAGAACAGTCCGATGGACCCCACATAGGGCTCCTTCAGACCGATGTCCTTGATGACCGTGAGGGTGCCGTCCTGGCCCACGGCCGCGCCCACATCCAGCTTGCCCTGGTACTTCTCCATCAGTTCCACATGGGGATTCTGAACATAGCCGCGGACATTTCCGTTGCAGTCGGATACCGCCAGAATAGTGCCCAGTGGGCCGCCGCCCTTGATCTGGAGGGTAAGGGAGCCCTCTTCCTCCTTGAGCATATCCCCCATCATGGAGGCGCCCAGCAGGGCCCGGCCCAGTGCCGCGGTGGCCATGGGCAAAAGCGTGTGGATATTACGGGCCCGTTCTACCAGGTCCCGGCCGGTGACGGCTACGGCCTTGACCAGGCCGTCCCCGGTGATCGCTCTTACGATCTCGTCGTGCATACTTGATTAGTCCTTTCTTGCCGCGAAAAATACGCGCCCCTCCCCCGGAACGGGAGGACGCAATTTCAGCTCGCCATAGGTTTTGATGTCCCGGAAGCCCGCCTTTTGCAGCATGGCGGTGAGTTCCTCCAGGGAATAGGCCCGCTCCTGATGGAGCTCCTCGCCCCGCTCCCACAGGCCCGTCTCCTCGTCCAGGCGGAAGATGTCCATAAAGTAGGAGCAGATTCCGCTGCGGCGGGAAAATTCTCCCCGCCACACGCAGTAGGTGTCCTCCGTCTCATCCAGAAAAACCTGGCCGTCCATGGCCTGGAGCTTTTCCGGAGTGTTCACATCAAAGAGAAACAGCCCTCCGGGCATAAGAAACAGGTGGACCCGTTCAAAGGCCTTTTGAAGCTGCTTGGGGCGGGTCACATAGTTGACGCTGTCCAGGCAGCACACACAGGCATCAATGGTACCGTACAGGTCCAGCTTGTCCATGCTCTGACACAGGAAGATGGGCTCAATGGGGCCCACACCCCGGTTTTTTTCCGCCGCCTCCGCGAGCATTTCCGCCGACAGGTCCACCCCGATCATCTCATAGCCCCGCTGAGCCAGCTCCTTGGTGAGCGAGCCGGTTCCGCAGGCCAGATCCAAAACGGTCTTTCCGGGCAGTCCCCGGCGGGCAAAGTGCTTTTCGATGTAGTCGGCCCAGGCGGCATAATCTACATCATAGGTCAGCCGGTCGTAACAGCCGGCCAGAAAATCATAGCTGCTCATTCTTCCTCTTGCTTGCGCAGGCGGGGAATGACGGCCCGATACCCATCTGCCCCGTAATGCAGGCAGCGGTTGACGCGGCTGATGGTGGCGCTGGAGGCACCCGTGCGTTCCAGAATGTCGCTGTAAATGAGTCCCTCATCCAGCAGCATGGCCACATCCATCCGCTGCTCCATCGCTTTCAGCTCCGAGACGGTACACAGGTCCTGGAGGAAGCGCCGGCATTCCTCTTCCGTCTCCAGGGCGGCAAAGGCCCGGTACAGGGTATCGCTGGCGGGTTTGTCCAGAAATTTTGACATGGTGTTGTCCTCCTTCATCTACGATCTGGCAGACCAAAAAGTGCCAATCTTCGAGTCGAATACATTTTAGCACTGTGCCATATAAAAGTAAACAACATTCTGTAAATTTTCTTTGCTTGCCCCCCGTAAAAAGAGGCTCTTTTGCACCTGGACGCATAGGATGGGAAAACGAAAAAAGGGGGAGGGCTATGAGACAGGACAATGGGGTCCAGGTGAGCTGGCAAGAGGTGCGCCGTACCCTGACGCTGGAGGGGGAGACGGTGCTGGAGTATGCCCTGAGCTGGCCGGAGGTATCCGGAGCTGGACTGGGCGGGCGGTGGATCAACCGCTACTACGCCCGACTGGCCCGGAGC
>DBFWXD010000506.1:0-1592 GCA_048215895.1 Eubacteriales bacterium | reverse complement strand
GCAATTGCACTCGCACCTTGCTGGCCACTGCCCCAACAACTCCTCCCTCAATCCGCCACTGGCGGCGGTCGTCGTCGTTGCCCCCAAAGGGGGAGCCTATTCATCTTTATTATATCGCCCGATATAATTTTCAGCAAGCCTTATTCCTGATGGCTGCGGCGGTAGAACCGGGTGCCGGAGCCCCGGTTGGAGAACAGCTCCAGCAGGATGGAGTGGGGCACACGGCCATCGATGATGACCGCCTCGTGGACTCCCTGATAGATGGCATCGGCCATGCCGCCGATTTTGGGGATCATGCCGCCCGCAATGATGCCGGCAGCCTTGTAGCCCTCGATCTCGCTGACCTCCACCTCGGGGATCAGGGTAGTCTCATCGTCCTTATCCCGCAGCAGGCCGGCGATATCGGTCATGGAAACCAGCTTCTCGGCCTTGAGGGCAATGGCGATCTGTGCGGCAGCGGTGTCGGCGTTGACATTATAGGCCTGGCCCAGATCGTCCATGCCCACCGTTGCGATCACGGGGATATAGCCGCCATCCAGCAGGGTAGAGATCAGGGTGGGGTCCACATGGATGATCTCGCCCACATGGCCCAGCGCGGGGTCCAGCTCGGTGCAGCGGAGCATCTGGCCGTCCATGCCGCACAGGCCCACGCCGCGGCCGCGCAGCTTTGCCACAAGGTCCTTGTTCACCTTACCGGCCAGCACCTGCTGAACGATCTCCATGGTAGCGTCATCGGTCACGCGCAGACCGTTGTTGAAATGGCTCTCCACGCCGACTTTTTTCAACATCTCGTTGATGGCCGGGCCGCCGCCGTGCACCAGCACCACCCGCACCCCCAGCAGGGTCAGGGTGACAAGGTCGTTCATCACGGCGTTTTTCAGCGTCTCGTTGATCATGGCGTTGCCGCCGTATTTGATGACCATGGTCTTGCCATGGTATTTCTGGATGTAAGGGGTCGCCTCCGAAAACAGGAGGGCCATTTCTTCGTTTTTCATATACTCTCCTTGCCGCCAGCACACTTGCTCCGGCATTCATTTTCCACCAGACAAACTCCTTCCGTCATCGCTGCGCGATGCCACCTCCCTCAAAGAGGGAGGCTTTCAGACCCCTTCCTTGAGGGGGCTGTCGCCGCAGGCGACTGGGGGAGTTTTATCAGGTCCGATAATCCCCGTTGATCTTCACATAATCATAAGTCAGATCACAGCCCCATGCCTTGGCGCTGGCATCGCCGGTACCCATATCCACCTTGACAAGGATATCATGCTCCGCCAGAACTTTGGCAGCCTCGTCCTCGCTGTAGGGGTGGTAGGCGGCGTTCTCGCAGACATAGACCTCACCTGCGGCACTGCTCAGCCAGACACAGACCTTGTCGATGGAGAAATCTCCGGGGGTGTAGCCGATGGCGCAGAGGATGCGGCCCCAGTTGGCATCGCGGCCAAAGACAGCAGCCTTGAACAGGTTGGAGCAGACCACGCTGCGGCTGACGGCACGGGCCGTTTTCAGGTCGGGGGCGTGGGTCACCTCGCAGGTGATGAGGTGGGTGGCACCCTCGCCGTCACCGGCGTGCTCGGCGCACATGTGCTCAGCAATGG
>DBFWXD010000505.1:0-2142 GCA_048215895.1 Eubacteriales bacterium | reverse complement strand
GGGGGTACATATCAATATAGCAGTCGCTCCGTTTTTCTGTCAAGGATATCTGGAGAGTTGTAAGCACACCTGCTGCCCCCCTACAGAAAGTCTTTGGCCTGTCCGGCTTTCCTTCGAACAATATCTATACCTATATATCCTGTATAGGATATCACCAATTGTTATAGTCCTCCTTACTGACCTTCCCAGACTCCAGTTTTGCCGCCTGCTGCCACTGCACTTTCAAAGCCTTGCTCAATTCCTTGACATAGCGATCCCTTAGCTTATCCTTTACTCGGAAGCCGACCTTTCCCTTGCCCCATTTCATTTTTAGGTGGAATATCTAAAATATAGGTGATTTTTCTGTAAAGCCGACCTTAGATGTTCGAAACCTGCTTTACAATAAAATGGCTCGTGCAAATAGGATGGGCTAGGTGTTCCTTTGTACACTTCTTCATCATTGCCTGTACTATAAAACCTTAATTCCCTGTAACAGGCATATTTTTACATAACAGTGGCTGACCACGCAGGCTGTTTGATCCATAACAGTCTTTCGCGTACAACGGATGCCTCCCCGGCCTTGCTGCTATGATTCGAGCAGAGGGATTTCAACTGAACTGTGATAAAATTGCATAGCATCTTGGTCGGGGTACTCAGCGAGGGAATAGCCTCTCGTTGGCTTTCTACCTACGATTACCTATGTCCATTTCTTCCTCCATCTCTCTCTTCCCTATTTTCTGTGCCCTTAGTGGTGGGGCAGGTGGATGATGTCGTCGTATGGCCCGCTCATGCCTGATGCCCTCCGATCGTCTAGTTACGCTCCCTGGCGGTGGCCCTCTCCTCCAGATTCAACCGCTTGAGGATGGCGTTCTTGCCGTAGCGCTTCTTGATGCCCAGCATGGCCTCCTGGAGCTTCCGCTCCCGAGCGTGGGCGGCCTGATCCGCCTGCTCCCGCTTCTCCCTCTCGGCATAGTCGGTGAACAGGGCCAGCTGCTCCGCCTCGTGCCCCTTCGGCGCCTCCCCCCTCGTCCAGCAATTTGTTGGCGCTGATGCTCAGGCGGCGAACCAGCAGGTTTCGGTCCACAATCCGGTCGTAGAGCTCCGCTGCCGCCCGCTGGAGATCGTTAGCCGAGGAGGTGTAGGGAGGAAAGTTCTCCGTCCCCATGGCGTGCTTGGGGATCTTCCGCCCATAGCGGTCGGTGGTCACCAGGTCCTTGTCCACCAGCTCCAGCGCCAGGGCGTCCGCCATCTCCCGCACCACCAGCCGGGCCTTGTCAAAGTCATAGGGGCACTGGAGCACCTGGCCGGAGACGATGCTCTTATGCTCCGGCCTGTATGCCTTCACGTCCGCGATGGTGCAGGGCTCCCAGCCCCAGGCGTGGTCGATCAGAATCTCCGCGTTGACCCCGAACAGCTTGTAGAGCAGCTCTTCGTTGTGATAGTCCGTGGGCCTGCCGATGGAACAGCGGGCGATGTCCCCCATGGTGTACAGCCGGTGGGCCTCCAGCTTGGCGGCATACCCCCTGCCCACCCGCCAGAAGTCGGTGAGGGGGCGATGGTCCCAGAGCGTCCGGCGGTAGCTCATCTCGTCCAGCTCCGCAATGCGGACGCCGTTCTCATCCGCCGGGACGTGCTTGGCCCCGATGTCCATGGCGATCTTGGCCAGGTACAGGTTGGTGCCGATGCCCGCCGCGGCGGTGATGCCGGTGATCCTGAGAATGTCCAGGAGCATCGTCCGGGTCAGCTCCCGGGCCGTCACAAAGTCCGTCTATTGTTCCCATTCCAGTGCGGTGTCTATCTTCTCCTTTCAACGACTATCGAAGTCTTAGCTGTCCCGACTCCAGTCGACTACGTCTGCCTTCTCTCCGAAGATTTTGCCGTAGAGCGCTTTGCGGCTGTGGGTGATCGGCTACCACTCACAAGGTTCCTGTTCCCAGCTCTCCGTCCACAAGTGCGAATCGGAGGCGTTCTCATCCATGGAGAAGCCGTCCACCTCTTTCTTGAGTAGGGGCAGAAAACCCACCCCGACAATCCATCTGACGAACTCTTCTCGGCTTTACATACGGTACTTGGAGCGCCCCAATCCAAGTTTACATAATTTATATGCCGTCTTCTATCGCTATCGTACCGCCTCCCCGGAGTTTTCTAGGCTGACTATAGCAC
>DBFWXD010000504.1:0-1993 GCA_048215895.1 Eubacteriales bacterium | reverse complement strand
ACCAGCTTCAGCACATAGGGGATTCGCCGGCGCACCTCCCGGTTGGAGGCACCCACCGCCCGCATGGCAAAGGACAGGTTTTCATAGACCGTCTTTTTCTCAATCAGGCGGAAGTCCTGGAAAATAATCCCCAAGGTCCGGCGCATATAAGGCACCTGCCGGGGGGTAATGGTGTTCAGGTTATAGCCGTTGACCATCAGCCGCCCCTCGGTCAGGGCGATTTCTGCGGTAATCAGCTTAATAATAGTGGATTTTCCCGACCCGGACGGGCCCACCAAAAAGACAAACTCTCCGTCGTCAATGCGCAGGTTGACCCCTTTCAGGGCCTTGGTTCCGTTGTCATATTCTTTATATACATCTATGAGCCGTATCATGTGCTCCTCCGACTCCGCCGACGTCTGCACAGCGGTCTGCCAGACCGGCGGTAAAAATTTTTCCTTATCGATCAGTTTATCACAAACGCTATATTATGTAAATGACATTTATGTGCTTTCTTCGTGTTTTTTTCACGTTCACTTCTCTTCCCTTCCGGGGCGGGATTTGAGAAAAACATCTCCTATTTTGCCGGGAAACGAAAAACAGCGCCGCCCGAATGGGCGGCGCTGTCAGCGCAATCGCAGGTTGCTCAGGACTCAATTCCCCGGGAAATCAGGTACTTCTTGACCATGAGAGCCACCTTGAAGGTGATGGCATCATCAAACTCCCGCAGATCCAGGCCGGTCAGCTTCTTGATCTTCTCCAGGCGGTAAACCAGGGTATTCCGGTGGACAAAGAGCTTACGGGCCGTCTCAGACACATTCAGGTTGTTCTCAAAGAACTTGTTGATGGTGAGCAGAGTCTCCTGATCCAGGGCGTCAATGGGATTCTTCTTAAACACTTCCTGGAGGAACATCTGGCATAAAATGGTGGGCAGCTGATAGATCAGGCGCCCAATGCCCAGATTCTCATAGTTGATGACGGTCTTCTCCGTATCAAACACCTTGCCCACATCGATGGCCACGCCGGCCTCTTTATAGGCACGGGCCAGATCCCGGATATGGGGGACAATAGTACCGATACCGATGACCACCTTGATGCCCAGCTCCTGGGTCACAGCGGTGGCAATCTGCTTGGCAATCTTCTGAAGATCCCGGGCATCGGCTCCCTCCGGCAGCTGCTTAATGAGGGCCACATCGGTCTCATTGATGGAGATGACAAAATCCGTCTGCTTGTCAGGGAACAGATTCTGAATCACATCGATGGTGGTCACGTCTGCGGGACCCAGCTGGCGCACCAGGAAGGCGGCGCGGGGGGCCTCAGACACAAAGTGCAGCTCCTTGGCCTGGGTATAAATGTCTCCCAGGAGGATATTGTCGGAAATGATATTCTTCACAAAGGTGGCCTTGTCGTGCTTCTCCTCATAATAGGTCTTCGCACCGTTGAAGGCCACAACCGCCATGGCACACAGAGAAGCGGCAACATCGTCGTCTCCCTGTACAAAAGCGGCATAGTCGAACTGAGCACCCCATCCAGCCAGAGGCTTAAAGGTCTTCCCCTCGAACCGGGCGGGCTCATTCTCCGCAGAATTAATGGCTGCAACCACACCGGACCAGTGCTCGCCAATGCAGGTCAATTCGCTGCAGGCCACCACGATCCCATCCGCATCCACAACGCCCACCATCCGGTTGACGCTATCCTTCATTTGGAGTACGACACCTTGGAACATCCTACTGGACAAAGTGATCCCTCCTACTCATTTTTTCTTCCTGTGCTATTATAACGGGTTTCCCCTGGTTTTGGCAAGAGGTTTTTCAAGTTTTTTTGTTCATTTCGCCCAAAAAATTTAAGTACCCAGTCTTCCCTCTCTCAGCTTTGCCACTTCGTCCCCGCTGAGGTACCTCCATTCCCCCGGTGCCAGTGTCTCATCCAGCTCCAGCGGCCCCATAGACAGCCGCTTCAATGTCAGCACCGGTTTGCCCCGGGCGGCCAGCATACGCTTCACCTGATGGTACTT
>DBFWXD010000503.1:0-2515 GCA_048215895.1 Eubacteriales bacterium | reverse complement strand
GTGCCGGTGCCGATGACATTGGCCGTGGGACTGCCGCTGATGGAGCCAAAGAAGCCGGAGGCCACCACAGCCACCTTGGCGGGGCCGCCGCGCATGTGGCCGAACAGGGAGGTGGCCAGATTGGTCATATAGTCGCCGATGCCGGAGACGCTCATGATAGCGCCCAGCAGGACGAACAGGACCACATAGGAGGCCGAGGCATAGAGGGGGGAGCCGAAGATACCGTCTGTGGTCAGATAGACCAAAGAGGTGAACTTCTTCAGCGTCATGCCGGGCTGGTTGAGGAAGCCGGGAATATACTTGCCCAGGAAGGCGTAGGCCACAAAGACCAGGGTGATGATGACCAGGGGATTGCCCATCTTCCGGCGGCACGCCTCAAAGATAGCGATAATCAGAAGAATGGCAAACAGAATGTCGCTGGCGTACACAATTCCGGCGCGCAGTTGCAGGTTTTCATCCAGGATGGTGATGTAGGCACAGCCGCCCAGGGCGAAGAGTGCCATAATACCGAGAAAAATTTGCTCCCAACGCTTCTCGCTGTCGACCATTGCATTGATGTAGAAGATCACCAGCAGGAAGCCCAGGTGGATCGACTTCTGCGCAATGCCCGGCATAGTGCCGAACGCTGCGGTGTAGAGGTGAAATGCTACAAAGCAGATGGCCAGGATCAGCGACACCTTTTTTAAGGCAGATTTCATGTTGCTGCTCCTCTCTTATTCTGGAATGGCGGGGGTCAGGGCATGAACACGAGGAACAGACCCAGTGTACGGCGGCAGTCCACATAGAGCTTGCCGTCCTTGCGGAAATAGTTCAGGTTCAGGTCATAGGCGCGCTTTTCCACAAATTCCAGGTGGCAGCCGGAGAAGGCGGCGGCCACGATGGGCAGCTTCAGGCCGTCGTTGCGGGGCTCGCAGCCGAACTCGGCCACGTAGGCGTCGTGATCCACCAGCTGATAGGTGTCCAGGTTGAAGCCGGTGTCAGTGGCCCCCTTGGCGGCGTTGTAGAGCTTGGAGATGGCGGCGTCGGCCTCCTCAAAGCGCTCCTTGCTGTCGCAGTAGCCGGTGATGTAGGCCAGGCGCTTGGCGCCGTTGATGTGGGGGAATTTGGTCTCGTTCTTGACGATCAGCTCCTTGGCCAGATGGGTGGTGCAGCCGAAGAGAATGTCGGTAAAGGGCTCGTAGTTCTGAATAAAGAAGGTCTGGTAACCGGCCTCGCCCTCCTTCTCACCGTAGCGGACATGCTGGCGGAAGGGGTTGTTGATCTCGCCGATGGTCTCAATGCCGCCCTCGATCAAAGCGTTGCGCATGGGATTGGGGTCAGTCCCCTTGACGCTCAGGCGATAGGAGTGGACCTTGGGCAGATTGGTGGCGGGGACGGACTGGGTCAGCCAAGTGATGGTGGTGTTCAGCTGGTAGGTGCACAGCTCGAAGTAGGAGTTCTCAAAGATGAAGTGCACGGTGCGGTCGGTGTAGCAGTCGGCGGTGGTAAAGCCCAGCTTGGTCACCAGGTCGATCGGGCGGTCGCGGTGGGTAGTGGCGATGCTGAAGTGGTCGATACAAAACGGTACCTTTTTCTCTAACATGTCATAGCCTCCTAATCCATTCTGGTCGTGTTTCCAGGGAAATTACCGGGCCATGCCGCGCTTCTTGGCGGCCTGATAGAAGCGGTCCAGAGCGTCTGCCAGGGTCTTGCGGGGGCAGGCGACGTTGATGCGCTGGTAGCCGGAACCGGCCGCGCCGAAGTCGGTGCCGTTGTCCAGGTAGAGCATGCACTCGTCGGTGAGGAACACCTTCATGTCTGCGTCGCTCATGCCGAAGCAGCGGAAGTCGCACCAGACCAGGTAGGTGCCCTCCAGCTCGGTGACCACAACTCCGGGGAAGTGCTGGGCGAAGAAGTCGCGGACATACTCATAGTTGCCCTTGATGACCTGGATGAGCTCCTCCAGCCACTCGGCGCCGTGGCGGTAGGCGGCCTCGTGGGCCACGGGGCCGAAGCGCTCGATGTGCATGAAGGCCTGGAGGCCCATCTGCTTCTGGAACTTGGCCCGCACCTCGTCGTTGGGGATGATGATGCTGGCGTAGCACAGGCCGGCCAGGTTGAAGGTCTTGCTCAGGGAGGTGCAGATTACGCAGTTGTCGGCAAACTCTTTGCCCAGGGAGGCATACACAATGTGCTTGTATCCGGGCTGGATCAGATCGTGGTGGATCTCGTCGGCCACCACCATGACGCCGTACTCGTTGCAGATCTCGCCCATCCTGCGCAGCTCCTCCTCCGTCGAGACGCGGCCGGTAGGATTCTGGGGGGCGCAGAGGAAGAAGAGCTTGGCCTGCTTGGCCTTCTCACGGAAGTCGTCGAAATCCACGGTATAGTGGCCCTTCTCGTCCGCCACCAGGCGGTTTTCCAGCACCTTGCGGCCGGTGTTTACGGTAGCGCCGGTGAAGTGATGGTAGTCGGGGGTCTGGATCAGGATGCCGTCGCCGGGCTGGGTAAAGGTCCAGACGGCGTTATAGAGGGC
>DBFWXD010000502.1:0-3759 GCA_048215895.1 Eubacteriales bacterium | reverse complement strand
GTGTCACCCCTGCCTCTCCCAGAGCAGCACCGCGTCTCCGGCCTGCGCCTGGAAGGAGGCCTCGTCCAGATCCTCCAGCTCCTCCAGGTCCCCGGCCAAATACCAGACCTGATCCGCCCCGCCGTCGAAGGGGAGGGGGATCACCGTCCCGTGTCTGGTGTCCAGAACGATGCCGTTGTTGATCCCCACACTTTCGTGGTATGGGGAGCCCGGAGAGAGATACCGGGTCCACAGGCTGCCGGTATAGCAGAGATAGACCCTTCGGATGGTCTCCCCGCCCTCCTCCGTCACCCGGAACAGGACCTCCAGGCCGGCGTGATCCCGGCCCAGATATTCCATGTGGAAAGCCGGCTCCACCTCCTGGATGCGGATATCCTGTGAATAGGGAATGGGTGTCTGGAAGCGAAAGACCAACAGCCAGACCCGCAGGGTGCACTCCCCCCGGAACTGGCCGATATGCTCCAGCGCCCGGAAAAAGGTCTCCTGGGTCAGCTCCTCCGCCAGTACCGGGTCCCGGCACAGGGCCAGAGAAAATCGGTAGACGTCCTCCAGATAGTCCCGGTAAACTTCTTCAAAATCGATCACGCCCTCACCTCCCTTTCCACAGATAAGACGGCATCTCCCCCTTTTCGTTACAAAAGATCCACCGCCATTTTTTGGCGGTGGATCTTTCTCTTTCCAATATTTTTAATATCGCTGCTCCAGGATCTCCATGATATCCCCGATCACGCCGTCGTCGCAGTGACACAGGATATGGGCTCCCCAGTCCTTCACCTCCTGGGCACAGTTGGCAGGGGCAAAGGGGACGGCGGACAGTGCCATCATGGGGATGTCGTTCTGGTTGTCTCCCACGCAGTAGATATTTTCTCGGGCGATCCCCAGCATCTGGGCCAGCCGGGCCACCATTCCCCCCTTGTTGCACCCATGGTCGGTGATCTCCAGGTACACGTGGTTGGAAAAAATAGCCTCATACCGGCGGGGGAAGTGGTCCAGAAGCCAGCTCTGCACCTCCTTCAGCACCCCGTGGTCCTGCTGGAGGATGGCTTTGGTCCAGGGCGTAGGCATCTCCCGAATGGGACAGACGGTGTAGTCGGTGCCCACCTTTTTCATGTGCAGGTCTGTGATCCAGTTGGGTCGGAACACATAGATATCCTCCCCGTGGTAGGCCTCCATCCCCAGCTGTGGAAATGCCTCCATCACCCCATCCAAGTCCTGAGGCGCACTGGGAGACAGATAGGTCTGCACCAGAAATTCGTCTTTTTGGAAGTCATAGATGGCCGACCCGTTGGAGAGGACCACCGGGGCATTGACGGGGGCCAGATGGACATAGGGAGCGAAGGTCCGGTGGGCGCGGCCGGTGGCCACGGTAAAACGCCCCCCCTGGGCGAGGAAGCGGTCCAGGGCCTCCAAATTCCGCCGGGGCACCTGACAGTGGCTGTCATACAGCGTGTCGTCAAAATCACTGACCAGCAGGACACCGTCGAATTTTCCCAAAGAAAAAACCTCAATTCTGTTTCGTCAGCAGCTTCTGCCGCAGAGCGGGGACGGACTGAAAGATCCCCAGAACGATCAGCACGCCGTTAAAGATCATGGAGTAGACCCAGGGGTCCACCATGGGCAGTCCCAAAAATTCCTCCGGCATATACATATACCACAGCAGGCCGCCGGACAGGGTGAGAGATACCCACCGTCCCAGCCCGGCCAGGATGGTGCCCCACAGCCAGCCCAGCTTCTTCCCCGCGGCAAAGCCGCAGAGGAACACCAGCGTATAAGCCACCACATAGTCCAGCAGCATGGACTGCCAGGATAGAGCGATCCCTCCGCCCAGGAAGAACTGGAGCACACCGTTGACAAAGCAGCAGCTCAGGCTCCAGGCCGGGCCCCAGCGCAGGCAGTAGATCAGGATGGGCACCATGGCAAAGTCCACAGACCCCCCCTGGGGAAAGCGGTACAGCCGGAAGTAGCCCAGGATGGTGGCCAGCGCGATCATCAGCGCGGCCTCCACAAGGGCGCGGGTAGAGCGGGAATGTCGGTTCATCGTCGTTTCCTCCTGAAATCAAGATACCGCAGCACATCCGAACGGGTGCGTGCGGTATGAAGAGGACGACATATGGATCGTTCACTCCCTACGCCGGCATTACCCGGATCAGGTCAAGGGACCGGAGCTGCGATTCGCTTCCATCTCAGCCGGGAATGGCTCCCAGCGCCCCTGTGTTCGATTGTCTGTGGTCATGGTTATTGTATCCCAAAGGGACGGGCCTTGTCAAGCGTGCTCTTTTCTTTATCCACTCCCCTCTTGTATGTGCCCTTTGAATGGGTCCATGACTGGATACTATTAGACACCTGCCGCCCTGCGTGGTATCCTGAAGACGATTTCTTGTACACTTTACACAATCCGTCAGGAGGTCTCTCTATGAAAAAGCTGCAATTCGCAATGGTCGGGGGCGGGAACGGCGCCCTGATCGGAGATATCCACCGCATCGGGGCCCAGTTCGACGACCTGGCCGAACTGAAGGCGGGCTGTTTCTCCCGCCACTGGGATAAAAATCTGGAGGCCGGAGAGAAATGGGGGGTGGAGCCCGGCCGCATCTATCCCGACTACCACACCATGCTGGAGGAGGAAGCCAAGCGCACCGGGGAGGACCGGCTGGACTTTGTGGTGGTGGCCACCCCCAACAACACCCACTACGAGATCGTCAAGGACATCATTGCCCACGGCTTCCACATTGTCTGCGACAAACCCGTCACCTTCACCAGCCGGGAGTCGGAGGAGCTGAAGGCCCTGGCCCAGGAAAAAGATCTTCTGTTCGGCGTGTCTTACAGTTATGCCCACTACGCCATTCTGGAGCAGGCCAAAAAGATGATCGCTGACGGGGTGCTGGGAAAGATCCACACCATCGCCGCCGAGTATCCCCAGGAATGGGTGGGGCTGAACACTGCCCTCCGGGGAAAGGACGGCCTGACCTGGCGGGTCGATCCGGCCATCTGCGGCCCCTCTGGAGTGATCGCGGACATCGGCACCCATGTGGAGTATCTCATCAGCAAGGTCACCGGCCTCAAGCCCGTGCGGGTGCTGGCCCGCCTGCGCTCCATCCCGGATTATGTGCCGGTGGAGAGCGATGCCCAGGTGCTCATCGACTACGACAACGGGGCAGCGGGCATCTTTTGGACCTCCTTCGCCATGGTGGGCAAGAGCTGCTGCATGAAGGTGCGCATCTACGGCGACAAAGGGGGCATGGAGTGGAACGCCCACGATTTCATGGAGCTCCGGGTGGACATCGCCGGACAGCCCACCCAGATCTGGTCGGCCAATTATGACTACTGTGATCCCCAGGCCCGGAAGTCCTGCCGCCTCCCCAAGGGGATGCCGGAGGCCTTCCACTCCCTGTTCGCCAACTTCTACCGGGGTTACTGTTCCCATCTGCTGTCCCGGAAGGAGGGCAAAGATGAGCGGCCCTTCCCCTACTCCGATATCGATGACGGCATCCAGGGGCTGAAATTTATCGAGGCCTGCCTGAAGAGCCAGGAGGACGGGAACGTCTGGACCCAGGTGTGAGCAAAGGATATCAAAAACAGGGCCCGGGAAAACCACAGGGTTTTCCCGGGCTCTCTTCTGACCCTAGAAAATTTTCCACAGGAGCCCGGTGGGCCCTGTGGAATGGTCGATGTGAAACGGCGGGCGCACAATGCGCGCCCCTACGCAAAGACTGAAGGGGACCCCGTAGGGGCGGCTTCCAGCCGCCCGAAAAGCCTTCCCCC
>DBFWXD010000501.1:0-4059 GCA_048215895.1 Eubacteriales bacterium | reverse complement strand
GGTGTAGGCGCCGCCCAGGCCGCTGCCCTCCTCCAGCTTGACGCGGGCGCTCTCCAGCGCGTCCAGCCGGCTGGTCAGCCAGTCCTTAGGCAGAAACGGGGTGCAGTTGGAAGTATTCAGCTCTAACATAAATTGACCCTCCTCAAAATAAGGCTTGTCCTGGCTCCCAGTATACACCAAAGCGGGCCGCTTTCCTAGGGGGATTTTGGAAATTTTGAAGCAAAAAAATGCGCCCGGCACAGGCCGGGCGCGGAGAAGGACAACGGAGATTGGGCGGCCGCGTCAGTTCTTGAGACTCTGCATGGGGGCCGGAATACGTCCGCCGCGGGCCACAAAGGCGTCACTGCTCTCGGCGTGGACGGGCATGACGGGGGCGGAGCCCAGCAGGCCGCCGAATTCCACCGTATCCCCCACCACCTTGCCGGGGGCGGGGATGAGGCGGACGGCGGTGGTCTTGGAGTTGACCATGCCGATGGCGGCCTCGTCGGCGATGATGGCGGAGAGGGTGGCGGCGGTGGTGTCGCCGGGGACGGCGATCATGTCCAGGCCCACGGAGCACACGCAGGTCATGGCCTCCAGCTTATCCAGGTGGAGGGCGCCCGAGCGGGCGGCGGCGATCATGCCCTCGTCCTCGCTGACGGGGATGAAGGCGCCGGACAGGCCGCCCACGTGGGAGGAGGCCATGACGCCCCCTTTCTTCACCGCGTCGTTGAGCAGGGCCAGGGCGGCGGTGGTGCCGTGGGTACCGCAGGTCTCCAGGCCCATCTCCTCCAGAATCCGGGCCACGCTGTCGCCCACAGCGGGGGTGGGGGCCAGGCTCAGGTCCACAATGCCGAAGGGGGTATCCAGGCGGCGGGAGGCCTCCTGGGCCACCAACTGACCCATACGGGTGATGCGGAAGGCGGTCTTCTTGATGGTCTCGGCCACCACGTCAAAGGGCTGTCCCTTTACGCTCTGGAGGGCGTGGTATACCACACCGGGGCCGGAGACGCCCACATTGATGACCCGCTCGGGCTCGCCCACGCCGTGGAAGGCGCCGGCCATGAAGGGGTTATCCTCCACGGCGTTGCAGAACACCACCAGCTTGGCACAGCCAAAGCCGCCCTTGTCGGCGGTGGCCTGGGCCAGGTCCTTGATGGTCCGGCCCATGAGGGCCACGGCGTCCATGTCGATGCCCGCCTTGGTGGAGCCCACGTTGACGCTGGAGCACACAATGTCGGTGGTAGACAGGGCCTCGGGGATGGAGTTGATCAAAATCCGGTCCGCGTTGGTCATGCCCTTCTGCACCAGGGCGGAGAAGCCGCCGATGAAGTTGACGCCGGTGGTCTTGGCGGCCCGGTCCATGGCCTGGGCAAAGGGAGTATAGTTGTCGGTCTCCGACGCGGCGGCCACCAGGGCGATGGGGGTGACGGAGATGCGCTTATTCACGATGGGGATGCCAAATTCCTTCTCAATGGCCTCGCCGGTGGCCACCAGATTTTCCGCATAGCGGGTAATCTTGTCATAGACCTTGTCGCAGGCCACCTTTACGTCGCTGTGGGCGCAGGAGAGCAGGGAGATTCCCATGGTAATGGTACGCACATCCAGATGCTGCTGATCGATCATCTGGATGGTCTGCATAATTTCACTTTGGTTGAGCATAGTTAACCTCCCGCTTAGATTCGGTGCATGGCATTAAAGATGTCCTCCCGCTGGATGCGGATGGACAGCTCCTGCTCCTTGCCGGCCTTGTCCAGAAGGTCAGCCATCTCGCCGATGGAATCCTTGCAGGCGGAGGTGTCCACCAGCATGACCATGGTGAAGTACTCCTGCAAAACGGTCTGGCTGATGTCCAGAATGTTGATGTTGTGCTGGGCCAGCAGGGAACACACCGAGGCGGTAATGCCTACCCGGTCCTTGCCGATGACAGTAACAATGGCTTTCATAATTCCAATCCTTTCCTTTTTCAAATTCCGTGCGTTCCACGCAATTTAATTGGTTATGACAGTTCGTCCAGGGTCAGCTCAAACCCGTCTAAAAAGTGCTCCATGAAGTAGCCCAGCGCGGGAACCTGGGTCTGGCACAGGGCGGCGTAGGTCTGCTCCTTGGCCTTTTTGAACTCGTTGTTGCCCGCTTTGACCTCTTCCACACACTTGAGGTAGGCCGAAAGCTTATCCGCCGCCTTCACCAGCGCCCGGATATTCGGGTCCGGGATGGTGATGGCCGCGTCAAAATCCGCCTGAAGCTCCTGGGGCAGCATGGACAGCAGCTTCCGCTCCGCCACTGCCTCCACCTGCTTGTAGGCGCTTTGAATGTCGGGGTTATCATACTTGATGGGGGTGGGCATATCCCCGGTGAGGATCTCGCTGGCATCGTGGTAAAGGGCTGCCACCGCCACCGCGCCGGGGTCAACCTGCCCGCCGAAGTAGCGGTTTTCGATCACCGCCAGGGCATGGGCCAGGACGGCCACCATGTGGGAGTGCTCCTGGATATTTTCCAGCTGGGTGTTGCGCATAAGGCCCCAGCGGTTGATGTAGCGCATCCGGGCAATCATGGGGAAAAAATAGCCAGCCACAAGGTTCCCTCCCTTTTATTCCGGTCAATGTCAGTCATTTTATCACAGGAACCAGGAGATGTAAACCTCCTGCGGGCAAAAGGCCGGCCCTCCGGGCTTTCTTCCCCCAGAGGGCCGGTCTTTTTGTATCCTATTTTATGGTGCAGACTCTTCGGGGGACGGAGTCGGTTTTTTTATGTTTATTCCACACCGCCCGGAGAGTAAAAAACAGCGCCGCCAGGGCCACAAGCCCCCGGGCTATCCCGATGATGCCCCTGTACAGATAGCTGATGTACCGCTCGCCAAAGGTCAGGTAGATCCAGATCTCCCGGACGCCTCCCACAAGGCCCCAGGGAGCAATGGAAGTATAGGGGTTAAATACCACCAGGCTCAGTCCCACCGCCATCCAGCTCAGAATGATCCAGGGGTGCTTTCTGGCCAACAGCAGGGGAAGGCCCAGCAAGATCAGCCCAACCCCCAGCAAAATGCTGATTGCACCAAAGCCCGCCACCCCCAGCAACGCCAGAATGAGGCCCGCGGCCTCCACGCAGATGCCCGCCCGCTGGGTGGAGGTCAGGCTGTGCTTTTCCCGGACATAGACCACCTGATTCCCTTGAGGCTCCGGCTGGGGCGGCTGGGGGCGTTCCCCCTCCCGCACCAGCTCGTCCACAGTAATGCCAAACAGGTCGGCAAGCTTGATGAGCTTGTCCAGGTCAGGCACCGACTGGCCCGTCTCCCATTTGCTCACGCTCTGCCGGGACACCCCCAGCCGTTCCGCCAGCTCCAGCTGGGACAGCCCCTGCTGGGTGCGCAGGTGGAGGATCTTCTCCGCCAACGTCATAAATCTCCCTCTTTTCCTTGGGTTTCTTTGATGCTATGATAAGGGAAACGTGGGAATTTGACAACCAAGTTCTCCTGGAATCTGGCGCAACCAGCGGTTGCACAGGGCTTTTTTGGAAGGGAAGTGCCCGAAATGGCCAAGAAAAACACCCGAAATACCAAGGGCCGCATCATCGAGGCGGCCTGGCGTCTTTTCTACCGCCAGGGGTATGACGACACCACCGTGGAGGAGATCATCGAGGAATCCGGCACCTCCCGGGGCTCCTTTTATCACTACTTTGAGGGAAAGGATTCCCTTTTGTCCACCGTCTCCTACCTCTTCGACCAGAAATATGAGGAGCTCTCCCAGACCATGGACCCCGACCAGGACCGCTTTGAACAGCTCATGTACTTAAACCGGGAGCTGTTCGCCATGATCGAAAACTCCGTCTCCCTGGACCTGCTGGCCCGGCTCTACTCCTCCCAGCTCATCACCCGGGGAGACAAGCATCTGCTGGACCATAACCGCACCTACTATAAGCTGCTGCGGCAGATCGTCCTCCAGGGCCAGGAGCGGGGAGAGCTGCGCGCAGACGTGACCGTCAATGAAATGGTACGGGTCTACGCCCTGTGTGAGCGGGCCCTCATCTACGACTGGTGTTTGTCCGAGGGGGATTACTCTCTGCTCCAGTACGGAAGCGTTATGA
>DBFWXD010000500.1:0-1999 GCA_048215895.1 Eubacteriales bacterium | reverse complement strand
ACGGTGGACGTCAGCGCCGTGCAGGAGGAGCTGCGCCGGCAAGGGGCTCTCGTGTAAACGTCAGGAAAGAAGGGAACGTAAGATGTCGTTGGATGAAATCAGACTCCACATTGACGCGGTGGATACTCAGGTCAAAAAGCTCTTTCTGGAGCGTATGGACTGTGCCCAGCAGGTGGCTCAGGAGAAGGCAAAGACCGGAGGGGACGTGTTTGTCCAGTCCCGGGAGGATGCCATTATTGCCGGGCGGACCGCCGATGTGGCCCCCGAGCGGAAGGCGGAGTATGCCTATTTCCTGCTGCTGCTGATGAGCATCAGCCGCCGCTATCAGTACGGGCTGCTGCCCGCTATGCGCCAGCAGGTGCTGGAGGATTTGAGCAGCCGGGCCGGGCTGGAGCTGACGGCTACGCACACCGGAATTGAGGTTTCGTTTACCTGTGCTTCCGGAGAGCCCAAGCTGGCGCTGTTTGCCAATATGGCTGCGCTCAACGGCATCACGGTTTCAAACCTGACGTTGACCACGGAAGGGGAAACTCAGCATGTGCGTGCCGCATTGCAGGGAAATGCGGGCCAGGAGAACATGCAGCGTCTGCTGTGCCAGCTGGGAAAAGAACTGAATGAGTTTGCCCTGACAGGGCTGTGCTGATCATTTCGTGATAAAAGCGCGCGGGAGGTATTTCCTCCCGCGCGCTTTTTGCGCCTTTAGGCGGAACAACAAAAATGCAGGCGGCGGAATTTGTGCCCTTTACACCTGAGGCCGTTGCGGCTAAAATAGAGGCAGAGGAATACCGGAGCGGGGCTTTTGCGCATGGCAAAAGGGCCCGCCCAAAAGATCACACGGAACAGGAGAAAAGCCCAATGGAACAGGTACTTTATGACAATCATCTGAAGATCCTCCAGGAGGAGCTGCTGGTGGCCCTGGGCTGTACCGAACCCATCGCCATCGCTTACGCAGGGGCCAAGGCCCGGCAGCTGCTGGGGGAGCAGCCCCGGCGGTGTGTGGTAAAATGCAGCGGAAACATCATTAAAAACGTAAAAGGCGTGATCGTGCCCAATTCGGATGGCATGCGGGGCATCGATGTAGCGGCCACCCTGGGCATTGTTGGAGGTGACCCGGAGCGGGAGCTGGCCGTGCTGGAAACCGTTACCCCTGAAGATATTGCCGCCACCCGGGAACTGGTCAGTCAGGGATTTTGCACCTGCGAACTGGTAGAGGGCGTGGACAACCTCTATATCGTGGTGGAGCTGGAGGGGGAGGAGCATACGGCCTCCATCGAAATTCAGGAGCACCACAACAACATCACCTACATGGTTCGGGATGGACAGGTCCTGCTGGACAGCCGTCCCCAGCCTGGCCAGGAGAAGCCCCAGGAGGGGGCCGACCGGATGCTGCTCAATGTGGCCAACATCCTGGAATTTGCCAATGAAGTGCGCCTGGAGGATGTGCGGGAACTGCTGGAGCGGCAGATTTCCTACAATACCGCCATCTCCGATGAGGGACTGAAGGGCAATTACGGCGTGGAGACCGGGCGCATTCTGATGGAAAACGCGGAGAATGCCAGCGGACTGAACAAGGTGCGTCTCCAGGCCCGGGCGGCGGCCGCGGCGGGCAGTGATGCCCGAATGAGCGGCTGCTCTCTGCCTGTGGTCATCAACAGCGGCAGCGGAAACCAGGGAATCACCGTCACGATGCCCATTGTGATTTACGGAAAAGCCTGGCAGGTGGACGAGGACTTGCTGTACCGGGCCCTGGTGCTGGGCAACCTCATCAGCGTCCACCAGAAGAAGTATATCGGCAGCCTGAGCGCCTATTGCGGAGCCACCAGCGCGGCCACCGGAGCCGCCTGCGGCGTGGCCTATATGCGCCTGAACCAGACCGGGGAGCAGGAGCGGATCTATCAGGTGATGTGCGACACCATTACCAACAGCATTGAGACCTTGGGCGGAATGGTGTGTGACGGAGCCAAAGCCAGCTGTGCGGCAAAGATTGGCCTTGCAGTGG
>DBFWXD010000050.1:0-4184 GCA_048215895.1 Eubacteriales bacterium | reverse complement strand
GTATTGAGCATAGTATTTGCATATAATTTCAAATTTAAACAGAACACAGTTTGTTTGATTTCGATAACCATTGCTTTGTGATTGGAGGGGATATTATGGAACTATACCAAGAAGCGCGGGGAATGCAAGAGCAGTTGGTAGAGTGGTACCGCAGTCTGCACCAGATTCCCGAGACAGGACTGGTGCTGCCTCAGACGGCAGCCTTTGTCAAAAATGTGCTGACACAGTTTGGGTTGTCTTATGAAGAGTACCCTGGGCATTCGGGGATCACGGTCCGGATCGGTGGGAAAAAGAGCGGCGGAAAAACCGTGGCGCTGCGTGCAGACATGGATGCGCTGGAGATTCGGGAAGATACCGGCCTTCCCTATGCCTCCCAAAATGGTAAGATGCACGCCTGTGGGCATGACAGCCATGCGGCTATGCTTTTAGGCGCAGCCAAACTGCTCAAGGCTCATGAGGATGAATTGGAAGGAACGGTTAAGCTCATTTTCCAACCCGCAGAGGAAGGCCCCGGCGGTGCCGAGCCGATGGTCCGGGATGGCGTTGTGGATGACGTGGATGGAATTTTCGCAATGCATATTGGCAATTTGCTGGGAGGATCCGGAGAGCGAACCGTCGATGTAACCTGGAGCGAGACAACGGCTGCCGACGATCAGGTTATTATCCAGATTACAGGGCTGGGAGGACATGGTTCCATCCCTCACAAGTGCGTAGACCCCGTGGTTGTGGCGGCGCAGATTATCAATAATCTGCAATATATCGTCAGTCGGGAGACGGATCCCTTTGACAGCGTGGTCATTACCATTGCCAGTGTAGAAGCGGGGCGGGGAACGTTCAATGTTATTCCCGAGACGGCCACGCTGAAAGGCACCATTCGCAATGCAGCGCCCAGAACAAGAGATTTTGTGCTGGACCGCATTCGTCAGGTTGCGGAGGACACGGCGCGGATGATGCGGGCCAGCTGCACGGTGGAATTTGTAGACGGCTATCCCGCTTTGGTCAATGATCGCAGAATGGTTGAGTCCTTCCTGAAGACGGCTGGGAAGTGTCTGAAGGAGGAGGAAATCAATGTCCTGCCGCACGGGGTAACGGGCGGTGAAGATGCGGCGTTCTTTTTCCAGAAATGCCCCGGCTGCTATTTTGTGCTGGTGAGCAGTGCCCCGTGCCCCCTGGATGGAAAAGAGTATGGAGCCCATCATCCCCGTTTCTGCTTGGACGAGTCGGTATTTTGGAAGGGGTCCGGCTTAATGGCCCAGTGTGCCGCTGACTGGCTGGCGAACCCGACGATACGGTGATAACAGATGCGCGCAAGGCATCTTCCGGCAAATAAATCAATTTGAAAAAAGCTGGCTCTCATGAACGAAGTATCTGACATTGCTAAAAAAAACAGAACGTTTTTTAAATTTGATTTAACAATCTAAAGCAATACTGCGGCACCTGTGCGCAGTGATGAAAGTTTAAAAAATTTTTGGTTAGGAGGCAGTGATTATGGAACATAAGGCGCCGGAAAAGTTTATTCAGGAAGCGGTAAAGAAGCATCATTCCATTGCGGTGGGGCTCAGTGATGATTTGTATGCACATCCTGAACTGCCGGATCAGGAATTTCGTTCCAGCAAAAAAATAGTGGAAATTCTGGAAAAGGCCGGATTCCAGGTGGAATATCCTTACTTGGGGTATCCAACCGGATTTCGTGCGGTTCTGGATAACGGAGAGGGTCCTTCTGCGGCCATTCTGACAGAATACGACGCCCTGCCCGGACTGGGGCATGCGTGCGGGCACAATGCACACGGAGCCATGTCTGTTTTAGCGGCGCTTGCCCTGGCGGAGGTGAAAGATCGGTTCCAAGGCAAGCTGTATGTGTTTGGCACTCCTGCGGAGGAAGAGGATGGCGCTAAGGTAGGGATGGCGGCTCAAGGGGCCTTTGACGATATGGATGCGGCGATGATGATCCATAGCTGGAGCGGAGGAAAGAGTGTCCCCAACATGGATGTGCTCAGCCTTCGGTGTTACATCGTTGAGTTTACTGGCCTGTCCGCTCATGCGGTGGCCGGCCCCTGGAAAGGACACAGCGCGTTGGCCGCGGCCAGAAAGTTTTTGGACTTGATTGACGCAAGACGAGAGTGCTTTACCCCTGATATTCATGTAAACGGAGTGATTACCGAGGGAGGACAATATCCCAATATCCTTCCGGAACGTGCTGTGGTGCGGATGGAAATTCGTACGGATTCGCTTGGAAAGCTGGAGGCCATGGATGAAATTGTGCGGAAATGTGCGCAGGGAGTATGCATGGCGTTGGATTGCCAGGTGAAGTTCAGCAAAGGGTTTGAGGACTTTGATGATATGGTGCGGGTTCCGGTTCTGGAACAGGCCGTTGCACAGCTTTTTGAAGACATGGATCTGCCCCGGAGCGAGGTTTTGCCGCCAAACGGTTCTTCGGACGTTGGAAATGTCAGTTACCATTGCCCCACCATTCAATCGCTGGTGTCCCTCTGTGAGCAGCCGTATGCCCTGCATACAGAGCAGTTCCGTGATGAGACCGTAAAACCGCTGGCCCATCAGGCGATTGCACATGGAGGCGAAATCATTGCGAATATTATGTATCGGACCTTGACCGATGAGGAGTTCCGCAATGAGGTTCGCCAGTCCTATTTGGTCCAGAAGGAAAACAAATTACATTCGTAAAGGAGGGAGAGGAGAGAAGTCCAAAGCAAATATCGCATGGCCCTGGATGTGAAACGTAAGTAAGGAGGAGAATTATATGGAAAATGGCAGTACTTTGACGAAGAAAAAACGCTTTACCCTTCCGCACATTTATGTGTTGATGATGATCATCATCGTGGTTTGTGCAATTGCCAGCTGGATTCTTCCCGCGGGCCAGTTTGACCGTGTGCTGAACGAAGCCGGTCAGAATGTGGCCGTTCCTGGTACCTTCCATACTGTAGAGCAGACGCCGGTTGGCTTCTTTGAAATGGTGCAGTGTATTTACACTGGCTTTTGTGAGGCCGGCGACGTAATCTTCTTTGTGTTCATCTCCTATGCGTCTATCGGTATTATGATTGGCAGCGGAGCCTTTAACGGTCTTGTGGCCTTTTTGCTGAAGATTTTCAAAGGCAAAGCCCGCGCAGCCATCATTCCCATTTTTATGATTGTGATTGGCTCGGCCTCTTCCACAATTGGACTTTTTGAAGAGTGGTTCCCGTTTATCCCCATCTTTGTCGGCATTGCAATTGCAATGGGATTTGATGCCGTCGTAGGTCTGGGCATTGTGGCCCTTGGCGCCGGCATGGGATATTCCGGTGCTGCTATGAACCCGTTCACCATGGGTATTGCCCAGAGCATTGCAGAAGTTCCCTTCCCCTCCAACATGGGATACCGGGTATTTTCCCATGCATGTATGATCGTGGTGGCCTCTATTTTCCTGGTTCGGTATGCACTGAAGGTGCAGGCAGATCCCAGCAAGAGCCTTGTTTACGGAGATGATTTTTCCAGATTCTCCATGAGCGAAGAAGAGTTGAAAAATCATCCGTTTGGCATTCGTGAAAAGCTGGTTCTGTGTGTTCTGGTTGCCGGAATTGCCGTGATCGTCTGGGGCTGCCGGACTGAGGGCTGGTACTTTACCGAGCTGTCTGCGGTATTTATCATCATGGGTGTAGCCAGTGCCATTATTATGGGCTACGGTCCCAATAAGATCGCTGAGAAGTATGCAAACGGCTTTTCTGATGTAGCCATGGCGTGTATGATGATTGGCCTTGCACGCGGTATTCTGATGGTACTTACTGCGGGCAATATCATTGATACGGTTGTGTATTACTTCTCTTTGCCGCTGAGCAATCTGCCCACTTGGCTGGCTGCCGTGGCTATGCTGGTGTTCCAGACCCTGTTGAACTTCCTGATTCCTTCCGGTTCTGGCCAGGCTGCCACTACGATGCCCATTATGGCGCCTATGGCAGACCTGCTGGGGCTGACCCGCGATACGGCTTGTCTGGCCTTCCAGTTTGGTGACGGACTGTCTAACTGCTTGTGGCCGACCGCTATGGTGGGTATTCTGTGTGGCTTGGCCGGTGTTAAAATCGAGAAGTGGTGGAAATTCTTTGTCCCCTGCTTCATTGCCATTTTTGTGGTGCAGGCCCTTCTGATGGTGGGCGCTGCTATGATCGGGCTGTAACAGAGCTTCCTAAGTGAAC
>DBFWXD010000005.1:0-1748 GCA_048215895.1 Eubacteriales bacterium | reverse complement strand
ATAGACACCCAGCACCCGCTTGGCCGCCGGGTCACCCAGACGGGCGCCCTGGAAGGCGGTGCGGCCCTGGACCTTGAAGCGGTCGCCCTCGCACAGCTCCCACATCACGCTGTCCTGATCCTTCTCCATCTCCGCCTGGGTCAGACGAATGAGGGCGGTGGCGGAGCCATACTGCTCCCAGCAGCCCCGGTTGCCGCAGCCGCACAGCACACCGTTGGGCTTGATGATCATGTGGCCCACCTCCATGCCGGAGTTGGCATAGCCGGTGAAGAGCTTGCCGTTGGCCACCAGGCCTCCGCCGATGCCGGTGCCCAGGGTGACCACCACAGCGGGGTCACAGCCCTTGGCCGCGCCGGCCCAGTACTCGCCCACCGCGGCGCAGTTGGCGTCGTTGGCCAGGAACACGGGGACGTTCCACACCTCCTGGAAGAGCTTGCGGAAGGGAGTGTCCGAGAAGGCCATGTTGGGGGTCTGGATCACCATGCCGGTGTCGTTGTCCACCAGACCGGGCAGGCCCACGCCCACCGCTTCGATCTGCTCGTAGGGCACCGCGCCCATCTCGCACACCTTCTGAGCTAGACGGGCCAGCTCATGACACAGCTCCTCGGCCGTCATGGACTTATCCACAGGGTGGCTCACCTTATCCAGAATATGACCTTTCTCATTTACCAGGCCGGCCACCAGGTTGGTGCCGCCTACATCAATGCCAATATAATACATCTCATTTTCCCCCTTCTTCTATCGTTTGAAAATGCCGGTCCATCCGATGGGTCAGCTCCAGGGCCGCATTGTGCCCCATCTTTCGGTTGCGGTTATTCATAGCCGCCACCTCTACAATGCTGGCCAGATTCCGGCCGGGCTTCACCGGGATGGTGACGGCGGGCACCTTCACCCCCATAATTTCGGTAAAGGCGGATTCCAGACCGAACCGGTCATACACAGCGTTATCATCCCAGGGCTCCAGATTGACCACCAGGTCGATCTGCTGGCTCATCTTGATGGCTCCCATACCCATCAGACGGCTCACATCCACCACACCAATGCCCCGCAGCTCCATATATCCCTGGATAAGCTCGGGCGCGCTGGCCTCCAACGTCTTGTGGTTGGTCATCTTGATGACCACCGCGTCGTCGGCAATCAGGCGGTGTCCGCGTTTGAGCAGCTCAATGGCCACTTCACTCTTGCCCACGCCGGACTCGCCCTGGAAGAGGATACCCTCGCCGTAAATTTCCATCATCACTCCGGAGCGGGTAATCTGAGGAGCCAGATGGTTGTAGAGGCTGCTGATGAGAGCGCTCATAAATTCCGAGGTCTGAACATGGGTGCGCAGGATGGTACGGTCATGCTTGTCCGCCATCTCCATACACTCCCGGGTTGGCTCCAGCCCCCGGGTGAGGATCAGGGCGGGGACGGGATAGGACAGCAGCCGGTCAAAGCTGTCCCGCCGCTGTTGGGGCGTCATACCGTTTACATAGGTGCTCTCCGTCAGGCCGATGAGCAGCAGCCTCTCGGTGTCGAAGTGCTCAAAAAATCCGGTCAGCGGAAGACCCGGCCGGTTTACGTCCAGGGTGCGCAGGGGCACATTTTCATAGTCGGGGCCCTTACGCAGGATCTCCAGGTCAAACTCCTGGATAATCTCTCCCAGTCTGACGCTGCTGACAGTTTCTGACATGGCTCAATTCCCCTCTCTGCCCGGGCACAAATTCTCCTTTCATTCTGTGCCCGTCTCGTGGTTATTAGTATAGACC
>DBFWXD010000499.1:0-3528 GCA_048215895.1 Eubacteriales bacterium | reverse complement strand
TCTGGGCACCATGGGCTACGCTCTGCCCGCCGCCATCGGCGCTAAGACCGCCCTGCCCCAGCGGCAGACCGTGGTGGTCTGCGGAGACGGCTCCTTCCAGATGGCCATGAACGAGCTGGCCGCCATTAAAGCGGGCAACCTGGACATCAAGATCCTCCTCTTCCGCAACCACACGCTGGGCCTGGTCCACCAGATTCAGAACACCGCCCCCTACCACGGTTCCTTTGGCGTGGCCCTGGACGGCTCGCCGGATTTTGAGACCATCGCATCCGCCTATGGCATCCCCACCATCACCGTCACCGAGGAGGAGCAGCTGGACGAGTCCATCGACCGCTTCCTGGGTCACAAGGGCTGCTGCCTGATGATTTGTGAGGTCCACCCCAGCGTGAGCACCACCGACTGAAAGGAGAGGACAAGATGAAACAGACCATTTCCGTCCTGGTGGAAAACCAGGCCGGCGTTTTGAACCGGATTACCGGCCTCTTCTCCCGCCGGGCCTTCAACATCGAGTCCCTGGCCGTGGGTGTCACTGACGATCCCACCATCTCCCGGATCACCATTATTGTGGACAGCGGCAACAATATGGTGGAGCAGGTGGAAAAGCAGCTCAACAAGCTGATTGAGGTCATTAAGGTGCGCACCCTGGAGGAGAACAACCTCATCGGTCGGGAGCTGATGATCCTGAAGGTCAACGCCAACAACAAGACCCGCCAGGACATTATGACCATCTGCGAAATCATGGGAGCGAAGGTGGACGACATTTCCCCCACCTCCATGACTCTGGAGCTGTCCGCTGAGCCCGACCGGCTGGACACCTTCCAGGCCATGATGCGTCCCTTCTCCATTCTGGAGGTGGTCCGCACGGGGGTCATTGCGGTGCAGAAAGGCGCCGGCAAGATTTGAGTTTCTTTTCTCGTGAGAAAAGAAACCAAAAGAGCTTTCTGCAAAACTTTGTTTTGCCTGCTCCGTTGAAACGAAACATAAATTCCTGTACTTGGGAGTTGAATCTATGAAAATCAGAGCTACTCAGGCCATCATGGAGTGCCTGCTGGAGCAGGAGGTGGATACCGTCTTTGGCTATCCCGGCGGTACCATCCTGAATGTCTATGATGAGCTGTATAATTATAAGGATAAAATCCACCATGTATTAACCGCCCACGAACAGGGGGCGGCCCACGCCGCCGACGGCTACGCCCGTTCCACCGGAAAGGTGGGCGTGTGCTTTGCCACCAGCGGCCCCGGTGCCACCAATCTCACCACTGGCATCGCCACCGCCTACATGGACTCCTCCCCGGTAGTCTTCATCACCTGTAACGTGACGGAGCCTCTGCTGGGCAAGGACTCCTTCCAGGAGGTGGACATCACCGGCATCGCCATGCCCATCACCAAGGCCACCTATCTGGTCCGGGATGCCAGCACCATCCCCGATGTGATGCGTCAGGCCTTTGCGGTGGCGGCCACTGGCCGTCCCGGCCCGGTGCTCATTGACTTTTTGAAAAATGTCACCGCTCCCAATGTGGAGATTGACTACGAATTTGTCCCCTGGAATCAAAACCGCTCCTGCTCCTCCATCCGGGCCCTGGCCACCAGCCACGAGCTGAAGGCCCCCGAGCCCAACCTGGGCGACATCGACACTCTGGTGGAAATGATCGCCCAGTCGGAAAAGCCCATGCTGATCTGCGGCGGCGGCGTGGTCCGCGGGCGGGCGGACCGGCAGTTCCGGGAGTTTGCCGAGAAGCTGGACTGCCCCGTGGCCATCACCGTCATGGGGGGCGGCGGCTTCCCCGGTGCGCACCCCCTCACCACCGGCATGGTAGGCATGCACGGCTCCCAGGCCAGCAACCTGGCCTGCAACGAGTGCGACCTGCTCATCGCCGTGGGCTGCCGGTTCTCCGACCGGGTGGCTCTGGACCCGGGCACCTTTGCCAGCCAGGCCAAGATCGTGCAGATTGACATTGACCGCTCGGAAATCGACAAAAACGTGCTCACCGACCACCACATTGTGGGCTCGGCCAAGCGGGTGCTGGAGCTGCTCAACGCTCGCCTGCCCCAGTACAGCCATCCGGAGTGGAAGGAGCACATTCTCCCCCTGCGGGAGCCCTCCATTCCCCGGGACAGCGATGCTCTGACGCCCAAGCAGGTGCTGGAGGTCATCCGCCGCCTGGCTCCCCAGGACTCCATTGTGGCCACCGACGTTGGCCAGCATCAGATGTGGTCCATCCAGCACTTCCACTTCGACTATCCCGGACAGCTGCTCACCTCCGGCGGCTTCGGCACCATGGGCTTCGGCCTGGGAGCCGCCATCGGCGCCAAGATGGGCAACCCGGACAAGGTGGTCATTCACACCACCGGCGACGGCTGTTTCCGCATGAACTGCCACGAGCTGGCCACCGTCCAGCACTACAACCTGCCCATTATCACCGTGGTCTTCAATAACGGCGTACTGGGCATGGTCCGTCAGTGGCAGCACCTTATTTACCACGAGCGCTACTCCGAGACCACCCTGGACCGGGGCCCCGACTTTGTAAAGCTGGCCGAGGCCTATGGCCTGAAGGGCTTCCGGGTGACCAACCGCCAGGAGATGGAAGAGGCGTTCTCCCAGGCCTTGAAGGCGGGCTGCGGCTGCGTGCTGGACTGCCGTCTGGACATGGACGAGATGGTCCGGCCCATGGTGGCCGGCGGCGCCCACATCACCGACTTTTTGCTGAAGTAAGGGGGTGGACAGGATGAAAAAAGAGTTTGATTCCGAAAAGAAGCTGTACACCCTGGCCATCCTGGTCCGGGACATCCCCGGCGTGCTGAGCCAGGTGGCCCGGCTGTTCTCCCGCAAGGGGTATAACATCGAGTCCATCGTCTCCGGTGAGACGGACAAGCCCGGCATTACCCGCATCACCATCGTCCTGCTGGCCGATGAGCTGATGATTTCCCAGATTGCCGCCCAGTGCCGTAAGCTTATTCCCGTGCTGGCGGTAAAGATTCTGGACGAGGGCACCTCCATCCAGCGTGAGTTCTCCCTCATCAAGGTCCGGGCTGCTGACCGCAACGCCCGGGACGAGGTCATTCAGATGGCCAACATCTTCCGGGCCAAGATCATCGACGTCAGCCGGGAGACCCTCACCGTGGGCATCTTCGGGGATAAAAACAAGACCCAGGCCCTTACCGCCATGCTGGCCGACTACGGCATTTTGGAAATCGCAAAAACCGGTACTCTCGCCATCGAAAGAGGGCGTAGCACGATATATGATGACAACAAACTAAAGGAGGAATATAATTATGGCAAAAATGTATTATGAGAAGGATTGTGACATCAACTACCTGGACGGCAAGAAGATCGCCATCATTGGTTACGGCTCCCAGGGTCACGCCCACGCTCTGAACCTGAAGGATTCCGGCTGCGACGTGTGCGTGGGCCTGCGTGAGGGCTCCAAGAGCTGGAAGAAGGCCGAGGAGGCCGGTCTGAAGGTCATGACCATCGCCGAGGCCGCCAAGTGGGGCGACATCGTGATGATGCTCATCAACGACGAGGTC
>DBFWXD010000498.1:0-7203 GCA_048215895.1 Eubacteriales bacterium | reverse complement strand
AGCTTGATTCCTACGAGCGAGATCAGGCCAAGTAGTTCAGTTGGTTAGAACGCCAGCCTGTCACGCTGGAGGTCGTGGGTTCGAGCCCCATCTTGGTCGCCATATGCTGCTGTAGCTCAGTCGGTAGAGCGCATCCTTGGTAAGGATGAGGTCGGCAGTTCGAATCTGCCTATCAGCTCCAAAAACCGCTCTTTTCGTTTGAAAAGGGCGGTTTTTCTTTTTGTTTTACTGCGTTTGATCGCGGGACGATCAGTGCTCAGCGCTTTGAGCATACAATCAGCCCCAGTCAGAGAAAAAGCGGGCCTCCGAAGGCGTTTTGCCTCCGGAGGCCCGTTGCTTTTTTACCTGCGATTTGGGAGAAGAGGAGCAAAGGCTAGGCTTCATTAAGACGGGAATCCATGCTATGGGCAAGCGTATGTTAGAGTGGGGTGAGACATGCAGATAGTAACCAGGTGCCAACGCAATTGGCACCTGGTTTTTTACGGCCTTTATTTCACCTTAATCACATAGGCGCATCATTTATATTTTCATAGTACCGGTCGTGATAGTATAACACCAAAAGTTTAAGTTGAGAAAGAACCGGAGGGGAATACGTGTGGATGGAGGGAAAAAAGGCCCGGGATACGCAGAACCGTGTTCGGAAGGTTATGTTTTTCCCGGCAAATTAAAGATATTTTTTGGTTACGCGGCAGGTGTTGGCAAAACTTACGCCATGTTGGAGGCAGCCCATCAGGCCCAAAAGGAGGGCATGGATGTTGTGGTGGGCTATGTAGAGCCCCATGCCAGGCCGGATACCCTGGCGCTGCTGGAGGGACTGGAGGTCTTGCCCTGCAAAGAGATCGACTACCGTGGCATCAAACTAAGGGAGCTGAACCTGGATCGAGCGCTGGAGAGAAAGCCTCAGCTGATTCTGGTGGACGAGTTGGCTCACAATAATGCACATGGCTGCCGCCACACAAAGCGATATCAAGATGTGGAGGAACTGCTTCAAGCCGGAATCAATGTGTATACCACCGTGAATGTGCAGCATTTGGAGTCGCTGAACGATTTGGTGTCGTCCATTACGGGAATTGCCGTAAAAGAGCGGATACCGGATGATGTATTTGACCGGGCCAATCAAGTTGAGCTGGTGGATATTGAACCGGATGAGTTGGTAAAGCGTCTTCAGGCTGGAAAGGTATACCGAGAGCGCCAGGCCAAGCAGGCGCTTCAGAATTTTTTTACCCCAGAAAATCTGGCCGCTCTGCGTGAGATCGCAATGCGGCGTACCGCAGATCAGCTGAATCACACCGCCCTTCACACGGGGAAGGAGAAAAGCGCCAGGGCGGGAGAGCATATTTTGATTTGCCTGTCCTCGGCCCCGTCAAATGCCAAGGTGATCCGGACGGCGGCGCGTATGGCGGAAGCCTTCCACAGCGGTTTTACGGCACTGTTTGTGCAGACACCGGAGACAAAGGAACTTTCCGGAGAAAATCTGAAGCGTCTGCGCGGCAATCTGCGTTTGGCTGAACAGCTGGGAGCGCAGATTGCCACCGTCTACGGCGCGGATCCCGCGGAGCAAATTGCGGAATATGCGCGGGTCAGCGGTGTAACCAAAATCGTGATGGGCCGTATGAACCACAAGCAGAGCCTGCTGCCCGGGAAAAAGAGTTTGGCAGACCGGCTCATCGAATTCACGGACCTGGATATCTATATCATCCCAGACCGCCAGCCCTTGTATAAAAAGCGTGTGAGCAGAAGCTGGAGGTCCGGCCCCAGCTTTCGCTGGGACAATACTGCGGTTATGCTGCTGTCCCTGGTTATTGCCACGGCGGTAGGCTTGGGATTTTTCGCAGCAGGATTCAGCGAGTCCAACATAATTACGGTGTATATCCTGGGGGTGCTGCTCACAGCCGTTTGGACGGGCAGCCATGTTTATGGAGCCATTGCGTCCATGTTAAGTGTTGCCGCGTTCAATTTCTTTTTTACTGTTCCACGGTTTACCTTTCAAGCCTATGACCCCAGTTACCCGGTCACATTTTTAATTATGCTCTGCTCCAGCATGATTGCCAGCTCTTTGGCCAGCCGGGTAAAAGCCCAGGCGCGCTTAGCGGCGGAAAAGAGCTATTATACGCAGCTGCTGCTGGAGAGCAGCCAGAAATTTCAAAAGGGTCGTACCCAGTGGGAGTGTCTCCAGCTTGCGGCGGAGCAGCTGAATCGAATGTACGGCCGGCCCATTCTCTACGCACTGAACGAGGCAGGAGGGAACCTGAATTTCCGTATTGAGCCGGAAGATGAAACGGCTGTGTTGGACGGATTAAGTTCGGAGGATCTTGGCGTGGCCAAGTGGGTGCAGAAGAACAACAAGCATGCAGGGGCCACCACAAATACGCTGCCGGACGCAAAATGGCTGTTTCTGTCGGTGCGAGGGACACAGGGTGTGATGGGAATTGTGGGAATTCCCATCGTGGGATATTCTGTGCCGGATGCCTTTGAGAAAAATCTGATGATTGCCATTCTCAGTGAGTGCGGCCTGAGCCAGGAGCGCATCCGGCTGCTGGCAGAACGAAACCGGGGCGAGCTGCAAGCACAATCCCAAATTGCGGAGGAAAAGGCGCCTTGAAAAACCAGATCGGCGTTAATGGCACATTAATGTGGATCTGGTTTCCTTAATCCTTATTTATGACGCCCGGGGGTATCCTAGGGAAGCAAAACAGAGCGGTGCTTGTTTTGCGGAGTGTTAATGGGGAAAGGAGTTTTCAACCATGATGGATCTGCTCATGATCGGAACTTTACTAATCTTGTTTGGGCTGGTATGGCTTCTGGTAACGTGGTGCCAGAAGCAAATAGACGCCCAAGAGTAATCCTTGAGGAGGGATAAATATGATTGCGCTAGGAATTATCGTTGTGCTGCTGGGTGGCTATCTGGTTTATGCCCTGGCCCACCCCGAGCGCTTTTAAGGACACACCGTTTTAGGAGGAATTACCTATGGTACAGCTGGTACTGACAATTCTCATTTATTTGATCATTGTCATTCCGGTGGGGCGGTATCTCTATCATATCGCCGCAGGAACGCATACCTTTGCCGACCCGGTGTTTGACCGGGTGGACGGGGTGATTTACAGAATCGGCGGGGTCAACCCGAAGAAAGGAATGAATTGGAAACAATATGTACTGGCCCTCATCGGGACCAATGGGGTGATGATTGGCATTGGCTATCTCATGTTGCGTCTTCAGAGCATGCTGCTGCTCAATCCCAACGGCATCGAGGGCATGGAACCCACCCTGTCCTTTAACACCATCATCAGTTTTATGACCAACACCAACCTGCAGCACTACTCCGGCGAGAGCGGCCTGAGCTATCTCTCCCAGATGCTGGTCATCATCTTTATGATGTTTGTCTCAGCGGCCACCGGCTATGCCGCCTGCGTGGCCCTTATCCGGGGATTGGCCGGACGGACGAAGGACAATGTGGGAAACTTCTTTGCAGACCTGGTGCGCATTACCACCCGCATTCTGCTCCCCTTCTCCATCGTGGGCGGCCTGCTGCTGGTGTGGCAGGGGGTGCCACAGAACTTTGAGGAGAATGTGGTAGTCCAGACCCTGGAAGGTACTTATCAGGTCATTGCCATGGGGCCCATTGCCGCCCTGGAAATTATCAAACATCTGGGCACAAACGGCGGCGGTTTCCTGGGGGCAAACTCCAGTACCCCGTTGGAGAACCCCACCATTTTGTCCAACCTTATCGAGCTCTACTCCATGATGCTCCTGCCCGGCGCCTGCGTCATTGCCTTCGGCAAGATGGTAGGCGACAGCCGGAAGGAGCACCTGGCCAAGCTGGCTCCGGACCATGCGCTGCCGGAGCGGCGGGAGGGACTCACCGCCAGAATTTATGGCCGGGAGGGGCGCAGCATTTTCCTGGCTATGGGCATTCTGTTCCTGATTGGCCTGAGCCTGTGCTATTGGGCGGAAAGCCAGGGGAACCCCCTGCTGGCCCAGATTGGGCTGGATCAGTCCATGGGCAGTATGGAGGGCAAGGAAGTCCGCTTCGGCGTTGCCCAGTCGGCCTTGTTTACCACCGTTACCACCTCCTTTACCACCGGTACCGTCAACAACATGCACGATACCCTGACTCCTCTGGGCGGCATGGTGCCCCTGCTGCACATGATGCTCAATGTGGTCTTTGGCGGCAAGGGCGTGGGCCTGATGAACATGATTCTATACGCCATCCTGGCGGTGTTTATCTGCGGCCTGATGGTGGGCCGCACCCCCGAGTACCTGGGCAAAAAAATCGAGGGCCGGGAGATGAAGCTCACCGCCCTGTGCATGATCATCCACCCCTTCCTGATCTTGGCGTTTTCCGCTTTGGCGGTGGCCACGCAGGCGGGGCAGGCGGGGATTACCAACCCCGGCTTCCATGGCCTGAGCCAGGTGCTCTATGAGTACGCCTCGTCCGCCGCCAACAACGGCTCCGGGTTTGAGGGCCTGGCGGACAATACTTATTTTTGGAACCTTACCACCGGTCTGGCCATGTTCTTTGGCCGGTATCTGTCCATTGTCATCCAGCTGGCTATTGTTGGCTCCCTGATGAAAAAGAACTATGTCAACGAGTCGGCCGGTACCCTGCAGACCAACACCGTTTCCTTTGCGGTCATTCTGGTCTTTGTCGTTTACATTTTTGCCGCGCTGACCTTCTTCCCGGCGCTGGCTTTGGGCCCCATTGCCGAGCATCTGACCATCTGGGGCTAAGGAGGATTTGTCCAATATGAGTAAGAAGCAAAACAAAACGCTGCTGACCCCTGAGATTTTAAAGCAGGCGCTTATTGGGTCGGTGAAAAAGCTGGACCCTCGGTATATGATGAAAAACCCGGTCATGTTTGTGGTTGAGATCGGCTTTTTCATTACGCTCCTGCTGACCGCGGTTCCCACCCTGTTCGGGGAGAACGATACCAGTCTGCGTACATATAATCTGATCGTATCCATGATTCTGCTGGTGACCGTGCTCTTTGCAAACTTTGCAGAGTCGGTGGCAGAGGGCCGGGGCAAGGCCCAGGCGGCCAGCCTGAAGAAGACCCAAAAGGACACCGAAGCCCATCGGCTGGATGAGGACGGCAATGAGACCATTGTCTCCTCCAGCCAGCTGAAAAAGGGCGATGTGGTGATGGTGGTGGCCGGAGAGGTAATCCCCGGCGACGGCGAGGTCATTGAGGGTATCGCCTCCGTAGATGAATCGGCCATTACCGGTGAGTCCGCCCCTGTGGTCCGGGAGAGCGGCGGCGACTTCTGCTCGGTGACCGGCGGCACCACCGTGGTGTCGGACTGGCTGAAGATCCGGATTACCTCGGACCCTGGCAACAGCTTTCTGGACCGGATGATCGCTCTGGTAGAGGGTGCCTCCCGGAAGAAGACCCCTAACGAGATTGCCCTGAACACCCTGCTGGTCTCGCTGACCATTATTTTCCTCATCGTCATTGTGACCCTGTACCCCATTGGGATTTACAGCGGGGTGCAGCTGCCTGTTTCCACCCTGATCGCGCTGATGGTCTGTCTGATTCCCACCACCATCGGCGGCCTGCTCTCCGCCATCGGCATTGCGGGGATGGACCGGGTCACCCGCTTCAATGTGATTGCCATGTCCGGCAAGGCGGTGGAGGCCTGCGGCGATGTGGACACCATGATTCTGGATAAGACCGGCACCATTACCTTTGGCAACCGCCTGGCTGCGGACTTCTTCCCTGTGGAGGGGGCCAGCCGCAGCGAGCTCATTCGCTGCGCAGCCCTGACCAGCCTGCACGATGAGACCCCTGAGGGCAAGTCCACGCTGGAGCTGGCCCGCCGCCTGGGTGACACCAGTGAGGAGCAGCCCGGCTCCGCCTTTCTGGAGTTCACCGCCCAGACGCGCATGAGCGGGGTCGATCTGCCCGACGGTACCTGCGTCCGGAAGGGCGCTTCCGACGCCATTGAGCAGTATGTCAAAGAGCAGGGAGGCACGATCCCGGCGGACCTGCACACCCATGTGGAAGAGGTGTCCTCCCTGGGCGGTACGCCTTTGGTGGTGTGTGAGAACAATCAGGTGCTGGGTGTCATTTACCTGAAGGACACCGTAAAGCCCGGCATGGCTGAGCGGTTTGAACGGCTGCGTGCCATTGGCATTAAGACCATTATGTGTACCGGCGATAACCCCCTGACGGCAGCGACCATTGCCAAGGAGGCCGGTGTGGACGGCTTTATCGCCGAGTGTAAGCCGGAGGACAAGATCAGCGTCATCAAAAAGGAGCAGGCCGAGGGCAAGATCGTGGCCATGACCGGCGACGGTACCAACGATGCCCCCGCTCTGGCCCAGGCCAATGTGGGCCTGGCCATGAACTCCGGCACCAGTGCCGCCAAGGAGGCGGCCAACATGGTGGACCTGGATTCCGACCCCACAAAGATTCTGGAAGTGGTTGAAATCGGCAAGCAGCTGCTGATTACCCGGGGCTCCTTGACCACCTTCTCCATTGCCAACGACGTGGCCAAGTACTTTGCCATCATCCCCGCCATGTTTATGGCGTCCATCCCCCAGCTGGGTGTGCTGAACATTATGCATCTGACCACGGAGTACAGCGCCATCCTGTCGGCTCTCATTTTCAACGCAATCATCATCCCCTGCCTCATCCCGCTGGCCATGAAGGGCGTCAAATACCGACCCATGTCGTCCAGCAAGATGCTGGCCCGGAACATGATGATCTATGGGGTGGGCGGCGTGATCACTCCCTTTGTGGGAATCAAGCTGATTGATATGATCATTGCCCCGCTTCTCACTGGCCTTGTCTAAGGAGGTTTCTATTATGAACGATACCAACAAGCACACTGCGGTGCACTGGGTTCGCCAGTCCGTGGTCGTGACGCTGATTTTATTGCTGCTGTGCGGCGTTGGCTTCCCTGTGGTGCTTGGCGGCCTGTCTGCGGTGATCTTCCCCAGTCAGGCCAAGGGCAGCCTGGTGATGGCCGATGGAGAGGCGGTGGGCGCTGCCAACGTAGGCCAGGACTTTACAGAGCCCTACTTTATGAAGTGCCGCCCTTCTGCCTGCCATTACAATACCTATTATGAGGATGAGGAGGGCAACCAGTTCTACCATGACGGCAGCGAGTTTGCCGGTCTTGCTTCCGGCAACCAAAACTATGCCCCCTCTAATCCCGCCCTGACGGAGCGGGTGGAGTGATATGTACCCAGAATTCTGGAC